>CAMZLT010000176.1 GCA_947311745.1 uncultured Flavobacteriaceae bacterium
AATCTCTATATTTTAATAACTGGTACATTAATTAATTGCTACATTAGTCCATTGCTACATTGTTACATTAATTAATTGCTACATTAGTCCATTGCTACATTAATTAATTATATTAGTCCATTGCTACATTGTTACATTAATTAATTATATTAATCCATTGCTACATTGAACAATCGATACATTAACTCATTGCTACATTAATAACAAATCTATAAAAAAGTTTTATCAAAACTAAGTGGTAATAAATCGCTTAAAGAGTTTGATTTTAGTATTTTACCAACTTCTCCCATGAAAAATATTTGAATATTTTCTTCCTGTTTGATTTCGTATTCCGAAATACTTTGTCTACAAGCTCCACAAGGACCAACAGGTCGATCTAATGTGGTAGAATTAGATTTTGCAGTAATAACTAATTTTTTTATTTTTTTATTTGGATGAGAAGCTCCTGCATTCCAAATAGCAACCCTTTCTGCACACATACCAGAAGGATATGCTGCATTTTCTTGGTTAGAAGCACTTACTATTGTACCATCCTCTAATAAAATAGCTACGCCAACTTGAAACTTAGAGTATGGAGCGTATGCATTATTTCTTGCAAGGACAGCTTTTTTAAATAAATCAACAACATCTTTTGGTAATTCCGTTAGGTTTTCAAAGACAGTAAACGTACTTGTTAAATTTATTTCTTTCATTAAAGAGGTGTTAAATTTATGTAAATATACAAAAGGATATTTTAAAACTCCTCAAAAAAGTCACCAAAATCAAAAGAAATGGAAAATCGCAAGGTGTTTTCTAAAGGATTGTTAACATCGGATGCGTTTAATAAGTAGGATACATCGACTTTACTTGATTTGAATTTAAAACCAGCACCAAGTGTAAAGAATTTTCTAGCACCTTTTATTTCACTTTCGTGGAAGTAACCTAATCTAAAAGCAAATGTTTCGTCATATTCGTATTCTGCACTAGCAGACCAAGTAAATTCTTTAATTTCTTCTTTCATTCCTCCTGGAGCATCGCCAAAAGATTGCACCATTCCTGTAAAGAAATCTACATCGTTAGTTTTTCCTTCTAATTCGCCATCACCATTAATGTCTTTTGGAGGTGTTGGTACTAATAATTTAGTTGCCTCAATACCAGTTTTAATAGTACTCATATCATCAAGAATAAAATCAAACCCAGTTCCAAAACGTAGATTTGTTGGGATAAAACTTTTTTGACCACCAGCTACTAATTCAATTTTCGGACCCATATTAGCGATACTCATTCCTGCACGCCATCTACCGTTAAAATCGCCGTAATTAGTTTCTTCCGATTGGTAATATGCACCTAAATCTACTGCAAAAGTGTTTACGGTTTGTAAATCGGTATCGTTTGTTTTTATGGATAAATCCGATCGTAAGTACCGCATGGTAACTGCCATAGAAAATCCATCGTTTAATTTTAAGGCGTATGAGCCATCAATAGCTAAATCGTTTGGTTTTTCAATGCCTTGTGGTGTTCCGAATTCATCGGTAAGTTCAATACTACCTAAAGAAAAATAGGTTAGACTTGCAGCCCAAGCAGAACGTTCGTCTAGTTTGTTTGCAAAAGTTACGTTACCTAAAAAGACATCGTTGGTTAAATTTCTAAGCCATGGTGTGTAGTTTACTCCAACGGTAAATTGCGATTCTAAAAAGGCATATTTTGCTGCATTGTAGTGTTGTGAATACGCATCTGGTGATGTGGCAACTCCCATGTCTCCAAGACCTCCAGAACGTGCGTCAGGAGATATTAGTAAAAATGGCGTTGCAGTTGTTAGTGCATTTAAATCATCTTGTGCAAAAAGATTAGATTGTATGAATAAAAATGTAAGGGATGTAAAGAGGATTTTTTTCATTTTAAGGTTATTTTTTTGATGTTTTATTACTTAATAAGTCAAAAGTTTACAAAGATTAAAAAAATTATTGAAGTATTACTAGTTTTTCATATTTTTCTGCTTTGATTCCTGATGACACAGTTTTTACTTGTAATTTGTAGATATATACGCCTTTTCCTATTTTGTTACCAAAATCATCTAAGCCGTTCCACGATATTGTTCTAGATAACGTTCCGTTTGTTAAAATATTTTGATTAATGGTTTTTATTAATTTTCCAGAAATGGTAAATATTTGTATTTGAACTTCTAAGGCTTCGTTTGGTTTGTTGTGATTAAACCAAAATTCGGTATAATTTATAAAAGGGTTTGGATAATTAAGTACGTGATCTAATACTAAATCGGTATCGCTTACTACAACAAAATTTATAGAGGCTTCGGCAGAATTATTATAGGTATCCCAACATTTAAAAGTTATGGTGTGTTTTCCTACTTCTAAATCTCTAAATGGAAATTTAACTTTACCTTTGGTGAAATCGTTTAGTTCGGTTTCGTAATAGTCGTTCATTATTATCGGATTGGAAACATCGCCATCTAATATGGCAATAATATCATGATCTACGGCAGTAAACGAGGTGTTTATACCAGAATCATCCTCTAAAATTGCTAAAAACAATGGCGATTGATTGGTGTTTCCTCCATCGATAAAGGATTCGTCATTTATATATAATTTAATAGTTGGACCTACATCATCTACTGGAGCATTTTCATTAATCCCTCCAATAGTTATGTCTGTATTGTAACCAGTTTTATCGATATCGTTATTGTGTGCATAAAAACTTAGTTTAGCACTTCCGTAGGCAATTCTAATATCTCTTGGTGCAATAAAATCAAATTCCCATTGTCCGTTTTCTATACTAGCTCTACCATTAAAAATTTTACTTTGACGCGTATCAAATTCCATATATGCAGGTTCATCTACATGTAAAACGCCGTTAGCATCGGTGTAGGTAATTATAGAATCATCGTTATTAAGAGTAGTTACATTTATAGATTTATCATATATTTCTACGAATAATTCACCATTAAAATCGGATTGTAGATTATCGTTAGCATCGGTAATAATTCCTTTAAAATACGAGTGTGAAAGAGCTTTTATAGTGTCTAATTGTTGCGTAACAGCTACACCATTCATTTCGGTTATTTTGATGTTTGGTTTGTGAATTGGTAGTTTCATTGCAGGATCCCCAAAATATAGAATGAATAATCGTTGTCCGTAATCAGCATTTTCGTTTTTAGTTTTCATTAGAGCTTCTGCTATTGTTTGGTATTCAGAATAGTTATACTCTAAGATGTTCCCTATGAGATCTCTGTTAAAATCACCACCAGAAGAAATATAAACTTCCCTAGCTGTGGTAATCATATTTATTGAGCCTCCATTAGGGTTGTTAAACACATATTCTCCTGCGGTTGTTCTAGTAGGGTCGTCTAATTTTGAAAACTCGCAAGTTATGGTAATAAATAAAGGAGAAGTTATGTTATTATACCAACTATTTATTTGATCAATATCTAGAAAACGTTCACTTGCCCAACCGTTTTCACCACCATGGCCAAAATAGTTTAAAACTAAACTACCTTGTTCTACAGCATTATTAATATCGTTTTTCAATTCAGGATATCGTTCTCCTCCAGCGGTTATTTCTTGTCTGTACGAGTCTGCATATAATTTGTTTATGTTGTAAACAGGTTTGTGTAATTTTATATCGTCAGCTATTTTTTCGGTATTTTTTTGTAATGTAAAATTGTAACTTTTATTATCTACATCATCGGCAATCATAGTAATTTTATTTCGCCATTTACCAAGGCTTTTGTTGCTGTAATAATTTAGAATTCTGTTAATGGCTTTTTCAGCTTCATTTATGTTTTTTACAGGTAGTCTACCTATTGCAACATCTTGTAAGTTTTGGTTACCTAAGTTTGTAGTAAAATCCCCTTCGTTATCATCCATCATACCAAAATAATCGTCTGTAACATACGAATTTGCAAGGTTAAAACTGTTTTTAGATTGAAATGAAATTACTGTAGTAGTTTCATTACTATTTCCTTCGATATTTTTAAAATCAAAACTAGTATCGCCAAGTAATAACACGTATTTAATCCGTTTGTTTACGGTACTTGCATTTCGGTATAGGTGTTTTATAAAATCCCTTATGGCAGTAATATCTTGCGAACCAGAGCTAAACTCATTATAAATAATTTCAGGTGTTAGTATTAATGTAGTAAAACCAGAATTTTGTTCGTGGTAATTTGCAAGTCTTTCGGCCTGTGCTTTTAATTTTTCTGGAGTAATTATTAAATAGTCAATATCTTGAATAGCGTGTAGGTTTTGGTTTTCAACTCGTGCATTTTGTATGCGTTCTGGTGTGTAGAAATCATTGCTATTAAGAATGATAAATTCTTGTTTTGTACCACCTTGCACAAAGAAATCAAAGGTATTACTTTCTAAAGATTCGATGTGCTTTGGTTTTAAAAAATCAGAAACATCCCAAATTTGAAAAATATTTTCAGGATTTTCAATTTGAAATTTAAAAATAGCATTTTGTTGGTTTACAAGATAGCTTCTAAACGAAAATTGTTTGTCTCTAGCGATTAATTTTTTGGTAGCATTTACTTCGATATAATCTAATAAGCCTTTGGCAGAAGGAACACCTCCGTTATTAAAAGTAACCTCAAAATTTAAATTTTCATCGTTACTTATAGTTGTAGCAGTACTTTTTCCTATTGATGCGATGGATGTTCCGTTAGTAGTAAGAGCACTTAGAGTTCTTGTTAATACATCTTGACCGTTTAATTTTAGTTGAAAACTAGTAGCGTTAAAAGAAGCAGAACCAACTCTAAATTCTACTTGAATTGGTTTTGATGTCTCTAAATCAGGAAATGGAATATTAAAATTTTGGGTGTTTTCAATTTGAAAATTTTCACCAAAAAAATCCTGTCCAATACTATCAAAATTTTCTATATCTTTTTCGTAAACTCTATAATCGTTGCCTAGCGTTACGGTTTGAAAATTTGTTGGATTTGTAATTGTTGTTTCTCGTATTTGAATTCTTTTACCAAAATCGTTTGCAACAGTAATAAAATAGTAAGCTTTATCGGAATATATATTTGTTTTATGATGCGAAATAGTATTACTAGCATCATATTCCCAAGCATCAGAACCTTTAGCATAAAATAAAATGTAATCGCCATTATCAAAGCTGTTGTCAGACTCTCCTTTTATATAAATGGCATTTTCCTGTAAACCATTATGTCTAAAATTGCCATTTAATTCCGCTAGCATTTCACCACCATTACCGTATATTTTAATGTTTTTAGGATTGATATTTCCTGTATTTATTCCTAAACTATTTAAAAAAGATCTTGATATTTTGTAAACCCCAGTGGTATCTACAGCAAATTTATACCACGTACCAGAAGCTAAAGGCGAATCGTGTACACTGTTGGTGGAAAATCTTTTAGAAGAAGGAGTAAGTTCATAGGTTAAATCAAATGATTTTATTTTTTGAAGTCTACCATTATTAATTTTAAGAGGAATAATACTAATTATTGCAAATGCTTGGTCTTTTGCATATTTTATTTCAAAATTTTCTTGTAATTTTATGGGGAAATGATTTTGACTTTCTTTTTGGAAGGATTTTTTATCTATATTTTCATAAATAATATTTGAAATATGGTAGTTTTTTATTTTACGATTGCTTTTAATTTTCCATTTTTTACTGTAAGTAGGCAATAAATTTTCATTAATTGGATTATTTTTTACCGTAGGAATAATAATTTGAATATTATTTTTTACTGAAATGGTGGTGGATTCATTGCTGTTTTTCCAAGTTAAATCGAAATGCTTCGCTTCTGTTTGTGCATAAACAACAGTACTTGAGCAAATAATTGTATATATAATAAGGTGTATATATTTTTTCATAGTCAAATAAACGAAAAAAAATATATCTTATTTCAAAAAAAATGAAAAATATATACTAATTTTGAAAATGCAGCGTTATTTGAGAATAATACAAGAAAAATATAAATTTTTATGTAAATTTTCTTGTATGAAAATAATAATGTTGTAAATTGCGACACTTTAATAAACATTAACTATAATAAAGTTTTTATATTATGAATTTCAGTAAGGGATTAAAATTTTTACTTTTAACAATGGTATTTGCTACACTAGCAAGCTGTGGAGGAGGAAAAGGATCTAGCGAAACATCTTCTTTAACAGGTTGGAAGTTTAACGATTTAGACGGAGGAGCAGGTAGTAATTACAAAGGGCAACCAACACCTCCAGGTATGGTTTTAGTAGAAGGTGGTGCTTTTACTATGGGAAGTGTACAAGACGATGTAATGTTTGATTGGAATACGACTCCTGTAAAAATGCAAGTTCGTTCATTTTATATGGATGAAGCAGAGGTTACAAACAGAGAATATCGTTTGTTTTTACATTGGATGGAAAAAGTATATCCTCCAAATAACGAAAATTATGCACATATATATAAATCGGTATTGCCAGACACATTAGTTTGGAGACAACCATTAGCAAATTTAGAATTACTTACCGAAACATATTTGCGTCATCCTTCGTATAATGATTATCCAGTAGTTGGTGTTTCTTGGGTACAAGCTAACGAGTACTGTAAATGGAGAACTAATATGGTTAACGAAAAGATATTGATGGATAAAGGAGTTTTAAATTCTTTATTTCAAGATGATAGTTTAAAGGTAGAAGGAAAAAATCATTTCGATACGGATGTGTATCTTGCAGATCCAACAAAATTATTTGATGGAGACTCTACTATTTATAAAAAAGGATTACCAGATTTACGTGCAAAATCTAAAAAAAGAGGGAGAAGTAGAGGCTCAAGAGCAGCAGGAACTAAAAAAAGAAGTAGAAGAGGTGAAAAAGGTGCTTTTACAGGAAGACATGTAAAGGTTGAGGATGGTATGTTAACACAAAAATTCCGTTTACCAACAGAAGTTGAATGGGAATTTGCAGCGAAAGCATTAGTTGAAAATAGAGAATATAACACTTTAAAAGGTAGAAAAAAATTCTCTTGGAATGGAAAATATACTAGAAGTAATGATAAAAGAATTAGCGGTGATGAAATGGCAAACTTTAAAATAGGAAAAGGTAACTATAGTGGTCTGCCAGGTTGGTCAGATGATGGTTCAGATATTCCTATTGCAGTAAAATCATATAAGCCAAACGCTTTAGGTCTTTATGATATGACAGGTAATGTTGCAG
>CAMZLT010000177.1 GCA_947311745.1 uncultured Flavobacteriaceae bacterium
AAGAATCTAGAGAAAAAGAATCCGATGTACAACGAAAATCAAGATTGATTATTTCTAGGTTAAAACTAAAAATGAAACTTAGTGATGTTGAATTTCAAGGTGATGGGAAAAAAGCAACTTTTTATTATACCGCCGATGATCGTGTAGATTTTAGAATGTTAATTAGAGAACTTGCCTCTACTTTTAATATTCGTATTGAAATGAAACAAGTTGGTCTTAGACAAGAGGCAGCAAGGCTTGGTGGAATTGGTTCGTGTGGAAGAGAACTTTGTTGTTCTACTTGGTTGACTGATTTTAGAAGTGTAAAAACCGATGCTGCTCGTTACCAACAATTATCCCTAAATCCTTTAAAACTTTCAGGACAATGTGGTAAACTTAAATGTTGTTTAAATTACGAATTGGATTCGTATTTAGATGCTCTAAAAGAATTTCCGAAAACATCTACTTGGCTACAAACCAAAAAAGGAACTGCTATATATCAAAAAATGGATATCTTTAGTGGTTTACTTTGGTATACGTACAAAGATAATCCTATGCAATGGCATAAATTAAAAGTAGCACACGTTAATGAAATTATTGCTCTAAATAAAGAAGGTAAAAAACCAGATAGCTTAGAAGAATATGCGGATGAATTAATTATTGACGAACCATTAAAAGATATTTACAAAGATGTTGTTGGGCAAGACAGTTTAACGCGTTTTGACAAACCAAAACGCAAAAACAAACGTAGAAATAACCGAAATAAAAATAATAAAAAACAAACAAACAACAAACAAAACAATAAAAATTCGAATAACAAGCAACAAAACAACACCTCTAAAAAACCAAACGCTAAGAAAAACACCAATTCAAAAAGACGTAGAAAACCAAATAATAAAAACAATCAAAACAACAAGAATCAAAATAAAAAAGATGCCTAAATTTTTTGTATACATATTGCTAGTAATAGCAATGATATCGTGTAATAAAAACAGTACTTTTACAAAATATAAAAGTATACATAACACCAAATGGCATAAAGATTCTATCGTAAAATTTACAGTAAATATAAAAGATACGCTCTCAAAAAATACTATTTATGTAAATTTACGAAACAATAAAGATTACGATTTTAATAATCTTTTTTTAATTATTAAAGTAGATTTTCCTAACAATTTTAATATTACGGATACGTTAGAATATGAAATGACTGACAAAAAAGGTGTGTTTTTAGGAACTGGTTTTACAGACATAAAAGAAAATAAATTAGAATATAAAACCAATATAATATTTCCAACCAAAGGAACATATATTTTCTCAATAAAACAAGCTATGCGTGAGCTTGGAAAAGAAAATGGTGTTACCTACCTTAACGGAATAAACGATGTTGGTTTAGAAATTGAAAAACAAGAACTACATGACTAATAACAAAAAAAATAACGATTTTAAAAAATACAACAAATGGCTTTGGATGCTTTATTTTGGAGGCATTTTAGTTCTTTTCTTAGTGTTTTTTCTTATTTCCATTTTTGGAGACTTACCTAGTTTTGATAAACTTGAAAATCCTAAAAACGATTTAGCAACACAAATAATTTCTGAAGACGGAAAAACAATTGGTAAAATATTTAAAGAAAATAGAACACCTATAAAATTTAAAGATCTACCAAAAAATTTAGTAAACGCTTTGGTTGCAACTGAAGATGAACGTTTTTACGAACATTCAGGAATTGATTTTAGAGGTACTGCTAGAGCATTTGTATATTTAGGTTCTAAAGGTGGAGCAAGTACCGTAACACAACAATTATCTAAATTACTTTTTACAGGTGGTTCTAGTTCCTTACCAAAACGATTAATTCAAAAATTAAAAGAATGGATTATTGCAATTCGATTAGAAAAACAATATACCAAAGAAGAAATTATTGCCATGTATTTTAACAAACAAGATTTTCTATATCAAGCAGTTGGTGTACGATCGGCAAGTAGAATTTATTTTGGTAAAGAACCAAAAAAATTAAAACCTGAAGAGTCTGCTGTACTTGTTGCAATGCTTAAAAATCCTAGACAATACAATCCCAAACGATCGGTTTCTAAAAATAAATCCCTTAAACGTCGTAACCAAGTTTTAAAACAAATGGAAATCAATAATATGCTTTCTACCAAAGTAAAAGATTCCCTACAAAAATTACCAATTGTACTAGATTTTTCTCCTGAAGATACCAATGACGGAATCGCTACTTATTTTAGAGAATATGTTCGGAAATTTATGAAACAATGGATAAAAAAACACCCAAAAGCAAATGGTGAAAAATACGATTTACATACAGATGGCTTAAAAATATATGTAACCATTAATTCCAGAATGCAAAAATATGCTGAGGAAGCCATGAAAGAACACATGGAAAACCTACAAAATATTTTTGATGCATACACCAAATCTCGAACCAAAAGCAAACGAAATGCTTGGCAAAAAAAATTAATTCCGTATAGTACCGATTTTAAAGAAAAAGATGTTAAAAGAGCGTTATCCCAAGCTATGAAACGTTCTGAACGTTGGCGAAAAGCTAAAAAACAAGGCTTATCGGAAAAAGACATTAAAGCAAGTTTTCATAAAAAACGAAAAATGCGTGTTTTTGCATGGAAAGGCGATATAGATACTATAATGACTCCTTATGATTCCATTAGATATTACAAACATTTTTTTCATGCAGGTTTACTATCTGTCGAACCACAAACTGGTCATGTAAAAGCTTGGGTTGGCGGAATTAACCACAAACATTTCAAATACGATGCCGTTAAATTACAAAAACGACAAGTTGGTTCTACTTTTAA
This sequence comes from uncultured Flavobacteriaceae bacterium, assembly GCA_947311745.1. Classification (GTDB taxonomy): domain Bacteria; phylum Bacteroidota; class Bacteroidia; order Flavobacteriales; family Flavobacteriaceae; genus S010-17. The sequence goes on from CAMZLT010000177.1 coordinate 2,809, forward strand.
ACCATTTGTTTATGCAACAGCTATTAACCAATTAAAATATTCACCTTGCAAAAAAATGTCTAACACTCGTTATACAATTCCAAAGGAAAAATATGGTATGCCTGAGGATTGGTCGCCAAGAAATGCAGGTGAAAAATATGGTGGTGAGTTATCGCTAAAAGTAGCTTTAGCAAATTCGGTAAATGTTATTTCTGCTAGACTTATCGATCAAGCAGGACCAAGTAATGTGGTAAAACTTGCCAAAAAAATGGGAATTACTAGCAAATTAGAAGCAAACCCTTCTATTGCACTTGGTGCTGTAGATTTATCACTCTACGAAATGATTGGTGCCTTAGCAACCTTTGCCAATAAAGGTATGTTTGTTAAACCAATTATGATTCTTAGAATTGAAGATAAAAATGGTGCCGTTTTAGAAACATTTAATACCACAAGAAACGAAGTGGTAAACGAAGAAATTGCCTATGTAATGCTAAACCTAATGGAAGGTGTTACCAAATCTGGTTCTGGTGCAAGATTACGTTCTAAAAGAAAACATAGACATGCTATTGTAACAGGAAGTCCGTATGGTTTTACCAATGCTATTGCAGGAAAAACTGGTACTACACAAAACCAATCGGATGGTTGGTTTATGGGAATTGTACCAAATCTAGCAACTGGTGTTTGGGTTGGTGCAGAAGATAGAGCAGTACATTTTCCTGATATTGGACGTGGTCAAGGTGCTTCGATGGCTTTGCCAATTTGGGCATTGTATTACAAAAAATTATATGCAGATAAAAACCTTAATGTTAGTGATAAACCTTTTGCAAAACCACGAAATTTAAGTATTGAAGTGAATTGTGAAGACGACAACAAACCAAAAGACGACAACCAAAAACAAGAAGAAGATCCAGACGATTTTGACAGTTAAAAAATAAAAATTATGATAAATAAAGTAGTAAAAAACGCTAAAGAAGCCTTAGAAGGAGTTACAGATGGCATGACTTTTATGCTTGGTGGTTTTGGATTATGTGGCATTCCTGAAAATTCAATTTCCGAATTAGTAAATCGTGAAATTAAAAACTTAACCTGTATTTCAAACAATGCTGGTGTAGATGATTTTGGTCTTGGATTGCTATTGCAAAAAAAACAAATCAAAAAAATGATTTCAACTTATGTTGGAGAAAACGATGAGTTTGAACGACAAATGCTTTCTGGCGAATTAGAAGTAGAGTTAATTCCGCAAGGCACATTAGCTGAACGTTGTAGGGCAACAGGTGCTGGAATTCCTGCTTTTTACACTCCTGCAGGTTATGGAACCGAAGTTGCCGAAGGTAAAGAAACAAGAGAGTTTAACGGGAAAATGTATGTTTTAGAACACGCATTTAACGCAGAATTTGCCTTTGTAAAAGCATGGAAAGGCGATACTGCAGGTAATTTAATATTTAAAGGAACTGCACGGAATTTCAATCCGTTAATGGCAATGGCTGGTAAAATTACCGTTGCAGAAGTAGAAGAATTAGTAGAACCTGGCGAATTAGATCCAAATCAAATTCATATTCCAGGTATTTTTGTACAACGAATTTTTCAAGGTGAAAATTACGAAAAACGTATCGAACAACGAACAGTTAGGTAAGTTAATGAAGTTAATGTACCAATGAATTAATGTACCAATGGGTTTAATGTAGCGATGGATTTAATGTAGCGATGTACCAATGAATTAATGTAACAATGGGTTTAATGTAGTGATGGATTTAATGTAGCGATGTACCAATGGATTAATGTAACAATGGGTTTAATGTAACGATGCAGCAATGTATCAATTTATTAAAATATAGTAAAGAATATGTGTGAGATAAATTATATAAATAATGGCTAATATTGTTGTAGAAAAATCCATTGAAGTAGCGTTACTTATTATTCAATATTGTGAAGTATTAAAAGATAAAGAGAAATATGTTATTGCAAACCAATTACTACGATCAGGAACAAGTATTGGTGCAAATATACATGAAGCACAAAATGCGGAAAGCAAAAAAGATTTTATTCATAAAATAAAAATAGCAACAAAAGAATTAGAAGAAACTAAATATTGGTTAATCTTATGTAAAAATTCAAAAAATTATCCAAATAACATAACACTGGAAGGAAAAATAAAAGAACTCGGACTAATTTTATATAAAATATTAAGCACAAGTATAAAATCAAAATAAATAATAACACATTAAATACTGATATATTGGCAAATTGATAAACTGACACAGTACACTGATACATAGTGCATTGGTAAATTGACACATTAGTACACTGATACATTGGTAAATTGACACATTAGTACACTGATACATTGGTAAATTGATACATTAAAACATTAAAACATGGCATTAAATAAAACACAAATAGCACAACGAATTGCACAAGAATTACAAGATGGTTGGTACGTTAATTTAGGTATTGGTATTCCAACATTAGTTGCCAATTATATTCCTGAAGGAATTGATGTAGAATTTCAATCGGAAAATGGTTTATTAGGAATGGGACCTTTTCCGATAGCAGGAACAGAAGACGCAGATTTAATTAATGCAGGAAAACAAACCGTAACTATTTTAAAAGGTGGTTCGTTATTTGACTCTGCAATGAGTTTTGCAATGATTAGAGGACAACACGTACAATTAACAGTTTTAGGAGCAATGGAAGTTGCACAAAACGGTGATATTGCAAATTGGAAAATTCCAGGTAAAATGGTTAAAGGAATGGGTGGAGCAATGGATTTAGTTGCTTCTGCCGAGAACATTATCGTTGCAATGATGCACACCAATAAACGTGGCGAATCTAAAATTTTACCTTCGTGTAGCCTTCCACTTACAGGTGTTGGTTGTGTAAAAAAAATAGTTACAAACTTAGCAGTATTAGAAATAAAAGATAATGCATTCCATTTATTGGAAAGAGCTCCTGGTGTTACGGTTGAAGAAATAAAAAATGCCACTGCTGGTACATTAATAGTTAATGGCGAAATTCCTGAAATGAAACTTTAATGAAAATTCTATCGTATAACGTAAACGGCATACGTGCTGCAATTAAAAAAGGATTTATAGATTGGTTAGTTTCGGCTAATCCTGATGTTATCTGCTTACAAGAAATTAAAGCACAAAAAGAACAATTAGATCTTTCCCTTTTTGAAAAAGCTGGTTATAAGTACAACTATTGGTTTTCTGCCGAAAAAAAAGGCTATTCTGGCGTTGCAATTCTTTCAAAAACGGAACCTAAACAGATTGTTTATGGTGCTGATTTCAACTTAGCAAGTACCGAAGGTCGTATTATTCGTGCTGATTTTGATACCGTTTCAGTAATGAGTTTATACTTACCTAGCGGAACAAACAATCTACGCTTAGATCTTAAATTTAGATTTATGGATGAATTTATGGAATACATTACAGAACTAAAAAAAGATATTCCTAATTTAATTATTTGTGGTGATTATAATATTTGCCATAAAGAAATTGATATTCATAATCCGAAAGGTTTAAAAAATACTTCTGGCTTTTTACCAGAAGAACGTGATTGGTTAGATCGTTTTATAAACAACGATTTTATAGATACTTTTAGAGTTTTTAATAAAAATCCTGATTTATATTCTTGGTGGAGTTATCGAGCAAATGCACGAAATAACAATAAAGGTTGGCGATTAGATTATTGCCTCGCAACAAAACCGCTAGAAAAACGTTTAAAAAGAGCATATATTTTAAAAGATGCTAAACATAGTGATCATTGTCCTGTCGGTGTGGAAATAGATTAATGCAACGATGGGTTAATGTAGCAATGTACTAATATAACAATGAGTTAATGTAGCAATGTACTAATATAACAATGAGTTAATGTAGCAATGTACTAATATAACAATGA
>CAMZLT010000178.1 GCA_947311745.1 uncultured Flavobacteriaceae bacterium
TGTATAAAAGATTTTATTTTATACCATAATATTTAGCAATTATATTATTTATCTTTGTCCAATTAAATTTTACCAAATAATGCAAAAGAAAATTGTAATCACAGGAGGTCCAGGAACAGGAAAATCTACCGTTATTATAGAGTTAGAAAAACGAAAATTCGCATGTATGCACGAAATATCACGAGAAGTTACCCTAATGGCTCGTAAGAATGGTATTGAACAACTGTTTTTAAAAGACCCAATGTTATTTAGCAAAATGTTATTAGAAGGTCGTGTGCAACAATTTAAAAAAGCTAGTAAATTAGATGCAGATGTCGTTTTTTTTGACAGAGGAATTCCTGATGTTTTTGCGTATATGAACTATTTAGGCGTTAGTTATCCAGATGTTTTTGTAGAAAAAAGCAAAGAAAACAAATATTACAACACTATTTTTTTAATGCCACCATGGAAAGAAATTTATATTACCGATAACGAACGCTACGAAAGTTTTGAACAATCTTTAGCTATTCACAACCACTTAAAAACTGCCTATCAAAATCTAGGCTATACTATTGTAGAAGTTCCTTTTGACTCTGTAGATGAACGAGTTGCTTTTATACTTGATAAAATTAACAACTAAACTAGTATTATATATTTTATGACAGCAAAAGAAATCCTCAAAAAATATTGGAATTACGATTCCTTTAGAGATACACAAGAGGAAATAATCCAAGCTGTTCTAAACCAAAAAAATGTAGTTGCTTTACTGCCAACTGGTGGCGGAAAATCACTTTGTTATCAAATTCCTGCAATGGTCAATAAAGGTGTTTGTATTGTTGTTTCCCCTTTAATTGCATTAATGCAAGATCAAGTTTTAAACCTTAAAAAACGAGGTATAAAAGCAGTTGCTATTACATCTAAACTAACCGAATCGGAAATTGTAATTGCCTTTGACAACATGCAATTTGGCAGTATTAAATTTCTATATCTTTCACCTGAAAAATTACAATCGGAATTTATTCAACAAAAAATAAAACAACTAGACGTTAATTTAGTTGCCGTAGATGAGGCACATTGTATCTCAGAATGGGGTCACGATTTTAGAGTTTCGTACTTAAAAATAGCCTTACTTAAAGAACTTTTACCAAACGTAAACTTTATTGCTTTAACCGCAACCGCAACCGATTTAGTAGTAAAAAATATTGCCGAAAACCTACAACTAGAAAACCCAATATTTTTTAAAAAATCATTTTACCGAGATAATTTAGCATATCAAATATACCAAGCAGAGGATTTTAACTACCAATTAAAACGAATGCTTACAAAAGTAAACCAACCAACCATAATTTACGTAAACAGTCGAAGGCAAACCAAAAGTTTAAGCGATTATCTAAATACACAAAATTTTAGAAGTAGTTTTTACAACGGAGGCATGACAAATGAACAAAAAGAACAATCGTACCTAAAGTGGATGCAAGAAAAAACGACTATTATGGTTGCAACCAATGCCTTTGGTATGGGAATTGATAAAGAAAATGTAAAATTAATTATCCATTTAAACATTCCTAATAGTATAGAAAATTACATGCAAGAAGCTGGTCGTGCTGGTAGAAACGGCAAAAAAAGTTTTGCTGTACTCCTTTACAATAAAGGTACAATTTACGATTTTGAAAAACGCATTGATCAAAATTTAGTTTCTGTTCCGTTTTTAAAAGAGGTATATAAAAAATTAAATCAATTTTTTAAAATTGCTCTAGGCGAACTTACCGAAAAAAAATACATTTTAAATTTACAGGAATTCTGCAATTTATACAAATTCAATTTTTTAAAAACCTATAATGCCATTTTACTTTTAGAAAAAGAAGGCGTTTTACTATACGAACAAAATTTTTATCTTAAAAATGCAGTTACCTTTATAAGCACCAACGAAACAATTGCAGCATACACAAATAAAAAACCAAAAAGTAAAGAAACAATCACCTCTTTATTACGAAGTTATGGCGGAATTTTTGAAAACCAAACCTATATTGACGAATATGCATTATCGCAAAAAATAGGTGTTTCAAAAAGTAAACTGGTAGCACAGTTAATACAACTACATCAAGATAAAATTATTCAATACCAACGACAAAAAAACAGCAGTGCTATTCAGTTTTTAGTCATGCGTGAGGATGACCGAACCATAAACAGCATTACAAAAAGCGTTACAAAACGAAATGCATTAAAAATAGCAAAAAAAGATGCTATTTTAAATTTTGTAACCAATAAAACTATTTGCCGAAACATTTTACTCTTGCAATATTTTAACGAAACAAAATTTAAAAACTGTAAAATATGCGATGTTTGTCTTGACAAAAAAAAGCAACAAACAAACACACAATTAATACAACAAAAAATTGAACTTTTATTAGCAAATAAGACTCCTTTAGACGCAAAAGAAATTGTACATTTGTCTGGTTTTAAACAAAGCGAAGTACTAAAAGTTTTGCAATTTATGCTAGAAAATAACCAATTAAAAATCAACCATTCCAATGCATACGAAAAAAAATAACAACCGAGATTTACGCATCGTTTTTATGGGAACACCAGAATTTGCTGTTACCATTTTAAAAGGAATTTTAGAAAATAATTATACGGTTGTTGGTGTTATAACTGCTCCTGACAAACCATCTGGTAGAGGACGAAAAATAAACCAATCTGCAGTTAAAAAATTCGCTTTAGAGAAAAATTTACCCATTTTACAGCCAAAAAATCTTAAAGATGAAATTTTTCAACAAGAACTAAAAGCCTTACAAGCAAATGTACAAGTAGTTGTTGCATTTAGAATGCTACCAAAAACCGTTTGGAAAATGCCAAAATACGGCACATTTAATTTACATGCATCGCTTTTGCCAGAATACAGAGGTGCTGCTCCGATAAATTGGGCAATAATTAACGGCGAAACAAAAACAGGCGTTACCACCTTTTTTATTGACGAAAAAATAGATACTGGTGAAATTATTTTACAAAAAGAAGTGCCGATTAGTTCCAACGAAAGCGCTGGTCAACTACACGATAAATTGATGTATATAGGTAGCGATTTAGTAAACCAAACTTTAGAGCAAATACAAAACAACACCATTAAAACAAACCCACAACCAAAAAGAAAACACAAAAACGCTCCTAAAATTTACACCGAAACTTGTAAAATTAACTGGAAAGAGCCTCTAAAAAATATTCATGATAAAATAAGAGGACTCAGTCCATATCCTGTTGCATGGACATCGTTACAAAACGGCGATACTATTTTAAATATGAAAATATACCAAGCCAAAGCCATATTTGAAAGACACGATTTAAAAATAGGCACAATTTTAATTTCAAAAAAAGAATTAAAAGTTGTAGTAGCCGATGGTTTTCTATCTATAAAAGAAATAAAAATACCAGGAAAACGAAAAATGGACGTGGTTAGTTTTTTAAACGGCTTTCATTTTGAAAAAAATGCATCTGTTATTTAATCCATTAAAACCCTTTTATTTACTGATTTTACAGTAAAAAACACCACTCTTATTAACAATTCACCTTATTTATTAACAATTTAAGGCTTTTTTTTTAATAAACCTTGTATAAACCCTTATAAAACCTATATTTGCTGTGCTTGATAGCAAAAAAAATATTAATCAATTAAAAAATTTTAATTATGAACAAAACAGAATTAATCGAAGCAATGGCAGCTGAAGCTGGAATTTCTAAAGCAGCAGCAGGAAAAGCATTATCAGGAATGATGGAAGCAGTAAAAGGAACTTTAAAAAAAGGTGGTAAAGTATCTTTAGTAGGTTTTGGATCTTGGGATGTTTCTAAAAGAGCTGCAAGAAATGGTAGAAACCCTCAAACAGGAGCTACTATTAAAATTGCTGCTAAAAACGTTGTTAAATTTAAAGCAGGTTCTGAATTAAAAAATTCAGTAAACTAGTAAACAGCTTTTTTACATTATATTAAAACTCCTTTTTTTTTAAAAAAAGGAGTTTTTTAATTATAAGATTAAATTTTATTATTTTCAATAATTCATATCTAATTATACCAATCTAACAACTTAGTTGTTGTTCGCCAATTTCTAGTTGTTGCGGTTACATTTAATTTATTCTCTATAATTTTATTTGTTAATTTTGTTTTTCCTGCTCCATTTTCATAATATAAATAAAGTACTTTTTTAAAAAATAAATACCGATCTTTCCCAAAATTAACTGTCGCAAATTTTGAAATATCCTTTGGTACTTCATCTAAAAATGCAACCGATATTTTTTTAACATCCACATCTTTTTCATTAATAAATGGGTTCTTTTTAATTGTTGTTAATAATTCCTCTTTAGTTAAAATAATAAGTGAAATATCTAAGTCAAATTTGTTTTTAAGGATATTCGAAATAGTTTTAGACAAAACTTCTTTTGGTTTATCCGTTTCAAAAAACACATTGCCGCTTTGAATGTAAGTTTGCACATTTTTAAAATTGTTTTCCGCTAAAATTTTACACAAATCAGCCATTAAAATTTTATTCTTTCCTGAAACATTAATTCCGCGAAGCAAAGCAATATACCCAATCACTATCTTGTTAATTTTCTACGTTTACGTTCTTGTTTTAGCAAACGCAATTCACGAGAAGTTTGCCCAGAAACCGATGTATTCTCCTCTGCTCTACGAATTAAATATGGCATTACATCTCGTACAGGACCAAAAGGTAAATATTTAGCAACATTGTACCCATTTTCAGCAAGATTAAAACTAATATGATCGCTCATTCCGTATAATTGTCCAAACCACATTCGCGTATCGGATTTTGAAATATTCTCTTTTTTTGCCAATCCCATTAATAAATACGAACTTTCCTCGTTGTGTGTTCCTGCAAAAATTGCCATTTTATCATTTTCCATCATATACCTAATTGCTGCATCGTAATTTTTGTCCGTAGCTTCTTTATCTTTACAAATTGGCGATTCATATCCTTTTTCTTTGGCACGTTCTCGTTCTTTTTCCATATATGCACCACGAACTAATTTCATACCAATATAAAATCCTTTTTCTTTTGCTCTAGTATGTAATTTTTGTAAATATGCCATTCTATCGTGTCGATACATTTGCAAGGTGTTAAAAATAATTGCTTTATCTTTATTATAGGTTTCCATTAATTTTTCAATTAAAGTATCTGCTGCATCTTGCATCCAACTTTCTTCAGCATCAATTAATAACGGAACATCATTTTCATAAGCTTTTTTACTTACTTTTTCGTAACGTTCTAAAACGCGATTCCATTCGTCTTTCTCGGAAGGAGTTAAGGTTTTTTTTTCGGTTATTTTTTGATATAATGCAAAACGACCAAAACCTGTTGGTTTAAAAACTGCAAATGGTATGGCATCTTTTTCTTTAACAAAATCTAAAATTTTAAGTGTTTTATCTAAAGCTAAATCAAATTGTTCTTCGGTTTCTTTTCCTTCTACCGAATAATCTAAAATAGAATGTACTTTTTTTGCATACATTTTATCAATTACTGGCATACAATCTTCTTCGGTAATTCCACCACAAAAATGATCAAAAACCGAGGCTCTAATTAAATGTTCTACAGGCATATGTGCCTTTAAAGCAAATTTAGTAACAGCAGTACCTATACGAACTAAAGGCTCGGATTGTATCATTTTAAATAAAAAATATGCTCGTTCTAATTCGGTATCGGTTTTTATTGCAAATGCAGTTTTGGTATTACTAAAAATCACTTCCATTTTATGTATATTAAACTAGTTTTTATTCAAATTCGGTTTGCATTTGAATGTAATTAAGAAATTCTTGTTTTATAGATTCTTCTTTAAATTTTCCGCCAAATTCCGAAGTTACCGTACTACTAGCAACATCACGAATTCCACGAGAATTTACACATAAATGCTTTGCATCTATCACACAAGCAACATCTTCAGTATCCATTGCTTCTTGTAAGGCTTGTACAATTTGCATAGTTAAACGCTCTTGTACTTGCGGACGCTTAGCGTAATAATCTACAATACGATTCATTTTAGATAAACCAATTACTTTTCCTTTAGATATATAAGCAACGTGTGCTTTACCAACAATTGGTAACAAATGATGTTCGCAAGTAGAATATACTGTTATGTTTTTCTCTACTAGCATTTCGCCATATTTATAGTTGTTATCAAAAGTGGATAATTTTGGTTTGTTATCTGGATTTAAACCTGCAAATAATTCTTTAACAAAGGCTTTTGCTACTCGTTTTGGTGTTCCCTTTAGGCTATCATCTGTCAAATCCATACCAAGTGTATGCAATACCTTATATATATCTTTTTCTATTGCATTAATTTTTTCAGTATCCGACATTTTAAAAGCATCGCTACGCAAAGGTGTTTTTGCTGAAGTTCCGATATGCTCTTCGCCTATTTCATCTATTTTTTCTGTACTCATTTTTAGCTTGTAAATTAGTCTTGCAAAAGTAATTATTTCATTTCTATTATTGTTTCATCTCCTGATATATTTCTTACTTTTAAACGCAAAGGTTTTTTATTGCTTTCTATTGTTCCGTTCCAAAAATCTTTGGTTTTTTCTCCGTTGTTTATAAGATAACCTAATTTGTCTATTTTTATTTCATAATCACTTTTCCATTTTCCGTCTTTATTGGTGCAATCTAAGCTTAGCATTTCTATCAATTCTAATCCTTCTTCACTAATATTAATTGGATTAAAGGCTTTTCCTTTTTTTATGGCTTGTAGGTTTCCTTTTTCGTTAAACTCGTTAATTTTTTGCATTAAACGGTCGCTTACAAAGTTTGTTATTTCAGTTGTGAAAACGCCATCTTTTTCTGACGTTTTGTATTCTGTAATATCTTCTACAACTATGTCGTGCAATAAGTTTTTAAGGTCTTTTAATTCTACTTGTATTTGTGTAGCATTATTGTCTTTTACAAACTTTTCTATTTCTTTATAATCTATAATATCTATATAGTAAATAATTACTTTTTTAACGTCAATTTCAAGATTTTGTAATTCTTGATTTACAATTTTATTGATAATTGGAATATCTAATACTTTCTCTTTACTATCTATTAAGTTAGGAACATAAACAGGTACAGTTCCTGTTTTACTTTCTTGAACTGCACCAAACCAAAATTTACTAACTCCTTCTATTCCTTTTTGCAAACTTGGTATCAGTTTGCTTAACTTATCCATTGTTTGCACAGGATTTCTAAACAAGTTTACACCATCTTTTATTTCTTTTATGGTAAAGTTTGCTTTGTTTTCTTTTAATCTATCTCTTACGGTTTGTATGCTGTTTACACCAATATCACAATGTATAAATTTTCTACCTAAATCATTGGCAACTTTTGATGTTACACCACTTCCTCCAAAGAAATCAGCAACTACCATATCTTTGTTTGATGATGCTTTTATAAATTTTTCTATTAACTCTTCTGGTTTTTGAGTTGCATAGTCAACTCTTTCTGTTGACCAAATATTAATATAATCTAAAACAATCCAATCTCTTGGTCTAACACCATTTTTTTCATCTAAATAATCTACTCTACATAATTCAGGGTTTGTTTTTAACCATTTAGGGTCTAAATCAGTTATATTTTGTACAGGACTACCGTTTATATTTCTTCCGTGTAAACGATATTTACGACCGTCTTTATCTGTATGTTTGTATTTTTTAATAGTTGTTTCAGTAAATTCTTCTGAAACGTCTTTCCAATTGAAAGTTCTATTTTCGTTTTTTGAGTAAAGATAAATACTATCGTGTCGTCTTGTAAAATGGTTTTCAGCAACTGCCATACCTCTATAACACCAAACAATCTCATTTACAAAATTATCTTCTCCAAAAACTTCATCCATTAGTATTTTAACATAATGACCAATATGATAGTCTAAATGCATATAAATACTCGCTGTATCGTTCATAATGCTTTTAATAGCCTGTAAATTTTCATACATCCAATTAAGATAATCTTCCTTTTTCCATATATCGCCATACATTTTTTCTTCAAATGCCTGTAATTCTTCCATTGGCATTTCTTTTTCGGCAAGTTTTATTTTTTCGGCAAGTTTTGGGTTTCTGCGTATATATACTTTTTTGGCATAATCTGCTCCACTTGCAAAAGGTGGGTCAATATAAACCAAATCTACTTTTATGCCTTGTTCTTTTAGGTAAGCACAGGCAGAAATACATTCGCCTCTTATTACTAAATTTTCAGATTTTTCACCAACTTCTTCTATGGTTTCTACTTCATAATAAGGCATTCCTCTTTTTATACGGTCGTAAACTTTGTTGTTATCACGATAACGTAAAACTCTTTGTGTACGACTAAAATCATCTAAAATGGCTTGTCCTTCAACTGTATTAGGTGTATATGGTATGTATTTTATTGGCATCTTTATTTATTAAAAAAATTATCAATTTTACTATTTAATTTACTCAAGTTATTAGGTAAATCATCACTATCTACAAGGTATAAAAAATCAAATTTATTGTACCCAAATTTATCTTTGTTCTGTTCTAAAAATTGTGTTTCTACAAATTTTTTCTTTTTCAGAAATACAGGGTCATTTGCATATCCTTTTCCTTTGGTTTCAATAATTAATGCTTTGTGTATTTCTTTGTTTTTGCGTTTAATTATTAGAAAATCCGTAGTGTATTTTCCTATGTTTTTCCAATATGTATTTTCTTTTGCGTAGCAATTTATTACAAACTCGGTTAAACCTCTTTCGCCATTAAAATAAATTTCTAAATCACTATTTTTAAAATTGGTTAGGTTCAAAGTTTCTTTTAAAATTTGTTTTTCAAAACCACTTTGTTTAAAATCGTAAGGCAAATAATGAAATGTTTTGTCTTTGCTTTTTATAGCGTTAGAAAAATCGTATTGTTTGCTAAAATCTTCAAAAGAAGGCATCATAATTTCCAATCCTGTTCCTTTTACAGATTGCATTTGTATATCATACATTTTTTTTACGCTTTCTAAATCAATTTCTACAGGAGCATTACGCTTGTCAAAGTCTATTATTTTTTTAGTGTCTTCAACTTTTGGATATAATTTTTCATTTTCATCAACGGGTTTTAAATTATCTACAATTAGCAAATTGGCATCTTGTTTTAAAACCTCACTTTCGGTCTGTAAGTTTCGTATTATGCTAAATGCTATTCGTATTTGAGCATTTATAAAATACAAATCATAGAGTTCATTAAAGTATTTGTTTTCGTTTTTATTGTATGTTATTTTATTGAAAATTTGTTTTAATTCTGCTTCAAATTTATTGAGTTCCGTAATTGAAATTTTGTTAAAGCTTGCTTTTGAAATATCAAAAATCCAAGCGTTGTAATTAGCAAAGTTTGTTCCTGTTTGGTCAATTATATCTGTTTGAGCATCATCAATTTTACTTAATTCGCTTGATTTTATAATTGCTGTATTTTTATACTTATCGATATTATTTAAAAGTGTTTCTAATTTTAGTTTTGTATTTGGTTTTTCTTCTTCTTCAATAGCATTATATGTTATTTGCAATTGATAGAACTTTACTTTTGGTAACTGTAAATGTTCTATTCTTGCAAAACGTTCTATTTTTTTAGGTGCTATTTTTTTGTCAAGTTTGTTTAATTCTTCAATACTTGTTTGTTGTTCTTTTTTTAGTTGTTGATTTAAAACAGTAGCATTATATTCGTTTAGCCAAATTCTTGCAGTTTCGTTTTTGTCTTTATCAACTTGACGCAAACATCTACAAGAAGTTTGTAATACCATATTTTTAGGGCTTGCTCCTTTTTGTGCTAAAATAATGCCTGTTAAACTTGGGCAATCCCATCCTTCTTTACCTATTTGCACTAACAAAATATAGCGTTTTTGGGTTGCTGAAATGGTTTTAGAAACGTCAAGTGTGTTAAAAAGTAATTCGTTTTCTTTTGGTAATTTATATTGTTTATTGCCTTTATGGTAACGTAATATTTCGTTTGGATTTATTTTTAATTCTCCTGTTAAAAACGGATAAATTTCTTCTTCTAAACTTTCAATATTACTACAATATATCGCAATTTTTGCAATATTTCCATTGTTGTAAACTGTATTTTTATAATGTTCTTGAAAATCAGCAATTCCTTTTTCTATGATTTGAAATTTATCTAAATTTTGAGCAACTTTTACTTTTGGTGTTTTAAGAAATTTAGTAATTGCAGTTACTAGTGGATAATAATAAACGGTATTTGTAATTTGTGTAAATTTAAAAAATGCAGTATCGGTTACCATTATTTTATCTGCTTTTGATAAATACGGAGTTCCTGAGAAACCTAAAACAGTTGTAATATTTCCTGTTTGTTGCCATTTGTTTACAACTTGCCTTAATTTTATATCACCATCAGTTGCATGATGCACTTCATCAATAAGAATTGATAGGTTAGGTATTTTTCCAATTAAATTCCTTAATTCGTTTGCAAAAATATCTTTTTCGTCTTCCGTTCTTTCTATTAGGAGTTGATGATTGTCAAGTTCCGTTCTATTTAAAATAACTTTTTCGGCATTTACGACAAAAATTTGTCCAAAAGGATTTGGTAAACATTGATTTACTTTTTGAGCATTTGGATTTCTTGCTTTATTACTTTTACTTCCTGTTTTTGCTTGGTCGAGAATGTCAAATTTTAAAAGTTTTTTAATATTACTTGCAGATGGTTCAGGCAAAACCCAACTTGGATCAAATTTTTCAATAGTTTTTAAACTTGGCACAATAGATGATTTTAATCCCGAAGGAATTAAAACTAAAAAGTTGTGTGCAAAGTTTTTATTTTCGGGTTCGTTTTGAGCAAAGTATAAATCAAGATAAATTATAGATGCCATTAAAAACGTTTTTCCTGCTCCCATTGGCAAACTCATTAAATAATCGGCATAACTTACATTGTAAAAAATATCTTTTATTATTTTCTTGTAATTTATTTGCTCAGGTTTTTGTAAAATTAAATCTGCAAGTTCTGGTAAAATCATTTTATTACCCTCTTTTTTGGTTGCAAAATTAAATAATGCCTTAGCAGATGTTTTTCTATTCATAATATCACAAGCATTGGGATATTGTAAATAATATGTATTAGTTTGATCTCTATCAATAAAAAAGCCTTCTGCAAAAAGTTGCCAAAGCGGTTTATTTTCTCCTTTTACTTTTAAAAACAAATAAGTTTCTAATGCTTGAATTTGCGTATCTCGTAGTTTTCCTTTAGTTCTTATATATGTAACAAGACTTTTAACTGTACAATCCTTTGATTGTAACCATTCATTTGTTTTCTGTTTTATTATGTTATTTAGCATTATAAAATTTACTCCTTTTTAATTATCCGTTATAAATTTCAAATTTAATGCTTTTAATTTAATATCTCTTTTTATAGATAATTATTATTTTTGTCTTAACATTCATCTTAATTTCACATCTCCTTTCCATCAATATAAACAGAATCTATAACATTTGAACCAAACAGATATGCAATACTAGCATAGGAATGTATTTTTTTTGTGAGGATAAAATTAGCTTTCTTTCCGATAGTAATCGAACCAACTTTATCCTGTAAGTTCATGGCATAAGCTCCGTTAATTGTTGCTGCATTTATAGCTTCTTCAGGAGTCATTTTCATTTTTATACATGCTGTTGCAACCACAAAATTCATGTTACCTGATGGCGTAGAGCCTGGATTAAAATCGGTTGCCAAAGCTAAAGGCAATCCTAAATCTATCATTTTACGAGCTGGTGTATATGGAATACTTAAAAAATACGAGCAACTTGGTAAAGCTACAGGCATTGTTTTGGTATTTTTTAAAATATCCATATCCTTATCTGTTACAACTTCAAGATGATCTACCGATAAAGCATGGTACTTCACTCCTACTTCAACACCTCCGATACTAGTAAATTGGTTTACGTGAATTTTAGGTAATAAACCATATTTTTGCCCTTCCTTTAAAAGGAATTCGGTATCCTCTTTTGAAAAATAGCCTGTTTCGCAAAAAATATCTATAAAATCTGCTAAATTTTCTTTTTGAATTACTGGTAAAATTTCATTAACCAACATTTCAAGATACGCTTGTTTGTTATTTTTATATTCTTTCGGAACGGCATGAGCTCCTAAAAATGTAGCTTTAATTTCTATTGGATAATTTTGATTTAATTTTTTAATTACACGAAGCATTTTTAATTCTGCCTCTTTGGTTAAACCGTAACCTGATTTTATTTCAACCGCTCCTGCTCCTAATTGCATTACTTCCTCTAAACGAACCTTACTTTGGTTGTACAATTCCGTTTCGGATATTTGTTGTAGTTTTTTTGCAGAATTTAAAATTCCTCCTCCATTATTAGCAATTTCTTCGTAAGATAAACCGTTAATTCTATCTACAAATTCGCCTTCGCGATTTCCTGCATAAACGATATGTGTATGCGAATCGCACCAAGTTGGCAAGATTATTTTATCGCTTGCATCTACAATTTTATCTACTTTAAAATCAGGACAATCAGTCATTTTTCCGTAATCGGAAATAGTATCGCCTTCAATTAACAGATAGGCATTTTTTATACTTGGTAAAATTTTCATTTCTGCACCAGAAACAAAGGAAATTTCACCTTCACGAACCTGAACTAATTCTTTTATATTTTTAAATAATATACGCATATTTACATTTAAAATAATTCGTTTAAAAGCGTATCATCTACTAAATTTGGCAAGGTGATTTTTAGGTTTGGTGTTCGTTCCATTTCGCGTTTTATAGCAAATAGAGCTTCATCATTTCTTGCCCAACTTCGCCTTGCAATACCATTATTAACATCGTAAAAAAGCATACTTTTTAAACGATTTTCGGCTTCTTTTGTTCCGTCTAACAACATGCCAAAACCACCATTTATAACTTCTCCCCAACCAACACCACCGCCATTGTGAATGGAAACCCAAGTTGCACCTCTAAAACTATCACCAATAACATTATGAATTGCCATATCTGCAGTAAATTTACTTCCATCGTAAATATTAGACGTTTCTCTATAAGGCGAATCTGTTCCGCTTACATCGTGATGATCTCTACCTAAAACAACTGCTCCTATTTTTCCACTTGCCACAGCATCGTTAAAAGCTTTTGCTATTTTTACTCTACCTTCGGCATCGGCATATAAAATTCGTGCTTGTGAACCAACTACTAATTTATTCGCTTTAGCGTTTTTAATCCAAGTTATATTATCTTGCATTTGTAATTGTATTTCTTTAGGCGAATGCTCCATTATTTCTTGTAAAATTTCTGCTGCAATTTTATCGGTTTCATCTAAATCGGAAGTTTTACCTGAAGTACAAACCCAACGGAAAGGACCAAAACCATAATCAAAACACATCGGACCTAAAATATCTTGTACATACGATGGATATTTAAAATCTATATTATTTTTTGCCACTATATCTGCCCCTGCACGAGATGCTTCTAATAAAAAGGCATTTCCGTAATCGAAAAAATACGTTCCTTTTTTGGTATGTTTATTAATTGCCGTTGCTTGACGACGTAACGATTCTTGTACTTTCTTTTTAAACAATTCAGGATTTTCACGTATCAAACGATTGGATTCTTCGTAAGAAATTCCGACAGGATAATAACCACCAGTCCAAGGAATATGCAAAGAGGTTTGATCGGATCCTAAATGAACAAAAATATTTTCCGCGTAAAAACGTTCCCAAACTTCTACTACGTTTCCTATAAAAGCAATAGAAATTACTTCATTATTCGCTTGTGCTTCTTTTGTACGTTTTATCAAATCTGCTAAAGTATCTACTAAAACATCTACCCAACCCTGTTCGTGTCGTTTTCGTGCTGCTTTTTCATTTACTTCAGCAATTACAGTAATACAGTTTGCTATATTTCCTGCTTTTGGTTGTGCACCACTCATTCCTCCTAAACCTGAGGTTAAAAATATTTTTCCTTTTGGTGATTCGCCTTCTTTTAATACTTTTCTAAAAGCATTCATAACCGTAATGGTTGTTCCGTGTACGATTCCTTGCGGACCAATATACATAAACGAACCAGCTGTCATTTGTCCGTATTGCGTTACACCTAAAGCATTAAATTTTTCCCAATCATCTGGTTGTGAATAATTAGGAATCATCATTCCGTTTGTAACAACAACTCTTGGAGCATCTTTTGAGGAAGGAAATAACCCCATAGGATGGCCAGAATACATATGTAAAGTCTGCTCATCAGTCATATTTGCCAAATATTGCATCGTAAGTAAATACTGTGCCCAATTTTGAAAAACCGAACCATTTCCTCCATAAGTAATTAATTCTTCTGGATGTTGTGCTACTGCAGGATTCAAATTATTTTGTATCATCAACATTATTGCTGCTGCTTGTTGTGATTTTGCAGGATATTCGGTTATGGTTCTAGCGTAAAAATCGTAATTTGGTTTAAAACGATACATATAAATTCTACCATAATCTTGCAATTCTTGTGCAAATTCTGGTGCTAATTCGGTATGCCAATTTTTAGGAAAATAACGCAAGGCATTGCGAATAGCCATTTTTTTTTCGTCTTTAGATAAGATATCTTTTCTTTTCGGAGCTCTATTTACACCAATAGCATACGCTCGTTTTGGTGGTAATTCTGCTGGAATACCTTGTAATATTTGTTCTTTAAATGTCATTTTTTTTATTTTAAGAATCGTTTAAAATTAAGAAACTATAAATTCTCTTTTAGTAACCATTTCTATCAAATTATAAATATCGTTTTTTAAAATTCTGTCTTCCTCTAGTTTAGAAACTTTTTCTCTAATTATAGCAAAATTTTTCTCTAAAATAGCCGATAAAGCATTTGGTCTTCTAAAATCAATTGCTTGTGCAGCATACATCAATTCTATTGCTAGTATTTTTTCTAAATTATTTAAAATTTGATTAAATTTTCTACTTGAAATACTTCCCATTGAAACGTGATCCTCTTGTCCTAATGAAGTCGGAACGCTATCTGCCGATGGTGGAAAACACAAAGATTTATTTTCAGTAACTAATGCTGCTGTGGTATATTGCGGAATCATAAAACCTGAATTTAAACCACCTTTATCGGTAAGTAATCTTGGCAAACCAAATTTACCTTCTAATAATAAATAACATCGTCTATCGGAAATATTTCCTAATTCTGCTACTGCTAAAGCTGCATAATCAATTGCCATTGCTAGAGGTTGTCCATGAAAATTACCACCCGAAATTGCTTCGGTTTCACTCAATACAATCGGATTATCCGTAACGGAATTCATTTCGATTATTGCCAGTTTTTTAAGATGGTAATACGCATTACGAGATGCACCATGTACTTGCGGAATACATCGCATTGAATACGGATCTTGCACACGAACACATTCAAAATGGTTTTTCATATTTTGCGAATCTTTAAAGAAATTTCGCATTCTTTTTGCTACTTTAAGCGTTCCTTTATATGCTCGTATTTTATGTAATTCTTTTTTAAATGGCGAAACACTACCTTGATATCCTTCAATACTCATCGCTCCTGAAAGGTCTGCTAAATTCAACAAATATTTCATTTTATCTAAACCAATCACTGCATGAGCAAGTATAAATTGTGTACCATTTATAAGTGCTAAACCCTCTTTTGCACGTAAGGTTATTGGCTCTAAATTATGCTCTTTCAATACTTTTTTAGCAGGAATAATTTTGTCGTTTATCCAAAATTCACCTTCACCTAAAAGTGGTAAAAAAAGATGCGATAATGGTGCTAAATCCCCAGAAGCACCAACCGAGCCTTGCTCTGGCACAACTGGTAACAAATCGTTTTCTATAAAATATAAAATTCGCTTAATTACCTTTAAGCGAATACCTGAAAATCCCTGACAAAGAGCATGTACCTTTAAAATCATCATTAATTTAGACAGTTCTTTATCTATTGGTTTACCAACACCAACAGCATGGGTAATTAATAAATTTTCTTGTAATTTATTGGTTTGTTCTGGTGTTATTTGCACATCGCACAAAGGACCAAAACCTGTATTTATACCATAAACAGCTTTATCTCCTGATGCGATTTTATCGACTTTTTTTCTACAATTTTCAACTTTTTCAATTGCTTTATCTATTAAAACTGCTTTAATTTTACCATTAGAAATTGCTATTGCTTTACTTATGGTAAGTGTATCTATTCCGTATCTAAACATTCTTTTTTATTGTTTGCACAAATATAAGTTTAGTTTTAAAAACCTACAAAAAAGACAGTATAAATATTATTTAATGACAATATGTCAGTCAAAATGAAATGGCATAAAGATTGACTAATTCTAAGCGAGTTTAAAATATAATCAAAAAAATAAAACATAAATATAATGAGTAAAATAATAGGAATAGATTTAGGTACAACCAATTCTTGTGTTGCCGTAATGGAAGGTAAAGAAGCAGTTGTAATTCCAAACGAAGAAGGAAAAAGAACCACACCATCTATCATCGCATTTTTAGATGATGGCGAACGTAAAATTGGTGATCCTGCAAAAAGACAAGCAGTTACCAATCCAGAAAAAACTATATTCTCTATCAAACGTTTTATGGGAATGAAATATTCGGAAACAAAAACCGAAGCAGAAAGAGTACCATACAAAGTAGTAAAAGGAGATAACGATACACCAAGAGTAGATATTAATGGTAGATTATACACACCACAAGAAATATCTGCTATGGTTTTACAAAAAATGAAAAAAACTGCTGAGGATTACCTTGGTACAGATGTAAAAGAAGCTGTAATTACAGTCCCTGCTTACTTTAACGATGCGCAAAGACAAGCAACTAAAGAAGCTGGTGAAATTGCAGGTTTAAAAGTATCTAGAATTATCAACGAACCGACAGCTGCTGCACTAGCCTATGGTTTAGACAAAAAAGGAGCTGACCAAAAAGTTGCAGTTTACGATTTAGGTGGTGGAACTTTTGATATTTCAATCTTAGAAATTGGTGATGGTGTATTTGAAGTACTTTCTACAAACGGAGACACTCACTTAGGAGGAGATGATTTTGACCACGTAATAATAGACTGGTTAGCAGATGAATTTAACAAAGCAGAAGGTATTGATTTAAGACAAGACCCTATGGCTTTACAACGTCTTAAAGAAGCTGCTGAAAAAGCTAAAATTGAATTGTCCTCAACTACACAAACAGAAATCAATTTACCTTATGTAACCGCTACTGCTTCTGGACCAAAACACTTGGTTAAAACTTTATCTAGAGCTCAATTTGAAAAATTAGCTCACGATTTAGTTAAAAGATCTATGGATCCTGTTGCGAATGCATTAAAAGATGCCGATTTATCGGTAAGCGATATTGACGAAGTAATTTTAGTTGGTGGTTCAACACGTATCCCTAAAATTCAAGAAGAAGTAAAAAAATTCTTTGGTAAAGATCCACATAAAGGTGTAAATCCAGACGAAGTGGTTGCAATTGGTGCAGCAATTCAAGGTGGTGTTTTATCTGGTGATGTAAAAGATGTCCTTTTATTAGATGTAACTCCGTTATCTTTAGGAATTGAAACAATGGGTGGTGTAATGACCAAACTTATCGAAGCAAATACTACAATTCCAACTAAAAAATCACAGGTTTTCTCTACTGCTGTAGATAACCAACCTTCAGTAGAAATTCATGTACTACAAGGAGAAAGAGCAATGGCAAACGACAATAAAACCATTGGTAGATTTCACTTAGACGGAATTCCTCCTGCACAAAGAGGTGTACCACAAATTGAAGTAACTTTTGACATCGATGCAAACGGAATTATAAACGTTTCAGCAAAAGATAAAGGTACAGGTAAAGAACATAATATTAGAATTGAAGCATCCTCTGGATTAACAGAAGAGGAAATTCAAAAAATGAAAGCAGATGCTGAAGCAAATGCTGAAGCGGATAAAGTTGCTAAAGAAAAAGCAGATAAGCTAAACACTGCCGATTCAATGATTTTCCAAACAGAAAAACAATTGGAAGAATTTGGCGACAAATTATCCGATGCTAAAAAAACACCAATCACCGAAGCTTTAGCGGAATTGAAAAAAGCACACGAAAGCAAAGATTTAGGTTTAATTGATGCTGCTTTAGAAAAAATAAATGCAGCTTGGAAAGATGCTAGCGAAGAAATGTACAAAGCAGACCCTAACGCACAAGCTGGTACTGCTGGAACAGATCCAAACCAAGCACAACAAGCACAAGGAAATACCGAAGATAATGTTGAGGATGTAGATTTTGAAGAAGTAGAATAATTATTTCTTACAACACAAATATAAAAGACCTGATACTATAATTTTATCAGGTCTTTTTTTTATACTTTTGCAAACAGAATGAGCAAAAAACCAATTTACATACTAGCAATTGAATCCTCTTGTGATGATACCAGTGCTGCTATTTTAAAAAACAATACAGTACTAAGCAACGTTGTAGCAAATCAAGAAATCCATCAAAAATACGGAGGAGTTGTACCTGAACTAGCATCAAGAGCACACCAACAAAATATTGTTCCTGTTGTGCAACAAGCATTAGAACAAGCAAATATTGATAAAACCGAATTAAATGCCATTGCCTTTACACGAGGCCCTGGATTAATGGGTTCGCTATTAGTAGGAACATCGTTTGCAACATCGTTTGCGATGGCTTTAAACATTCCGTTAATTGATGTAAACCATATGCAAGGACACATACTTGCTCATTTTATAAAACAACGAAATGCAAACAAAATAACACCAAGTTTTCCGTTTATATGCTTAACCATTTCTGGAGGTCATACACAATTAATTAAAGTTTCTAGTTATTTTGAATTTGAGATTCTTGGCGAAACTATTGACGACGCTGCAGGTGAAGCCTTTGACAAATCTGCAAAAACATTAGGATTAGCATATCCTGGAGGGCCTTTAATGGATAAATTTGCTAAAAATGGTAATCCAAAAAAATACCCATTTCCGATACCAAAAACCAAAAACGACTTAGATTTTAGCTTTAGTGGTTTTAAAACTGCTGTAATGCGATTTGTACAAAAAAACACTGCCGAAAATCCAAATTTCATTTCCGAAAACTTAGCAGACATATGTGCTTCCATTCAAAATGGAATCGTTACCATTCTTATGAAAAAAATTTTCAAAGCAGTAAAACAAACTGGTATTACACAAATTGCCATTGCTGGAGGTGTTTCTGCAAATTCTGAAATACGAAAAAGATTAAAACAAACCGAAAAAGATTTTGGTTGGCAAACCTTTATCCCTCCTTTTGAATACACAACCGATAACGCTGCAATGATCGGGATTACAGCTTACCTAAAATTTATCCACAATAAAACAAATACTACAAACACACTTGCAACTGCTCGTTTAAAAGTGAATGAATAATTTTTTATTGCGGTCTTTTCAGTTAATCGTTTTATATTTGCAACTTATTAATTTTTGAGTGCTGACTTTTAAACATATAGCACTCCATAACATATCAATAATAGAATGAAAGCAGGAATTGTAGGACTTCCAAACGTAGGAAAATCAACGTTATTTAATTGTTTATCTAATGCAAAGGCACAAAGTGCAAACTTCCCTTTTTGTACCATCGAACCAAATATTGGTGTAGTTAATGTTCCAGATGAACGCCTAGAAAAACTATCCGAAATTGTTAATCCAGAGCGTGTACAACCAGCTATTGTAGAAATTGTAGATATTGCTGGTTTGGTTAAAGGAGCTAGTAAAGGCGAAGGTTTAGGCAATAAATTCCTTGCTAATATTAGAGAAACCGATGCTATTATTCACGTTTTACGTTGTTTTGATAACGATAATATTGTACATGTAGAAGGAAGTATTGATCCTATTAGAGATAAAGGAATTATTGACTTTGAACTTCAAGTAAAAGATCTAGAAACCGTAGATAAAAGATTAGAACGTGTTAAAAAACAAATGCGAACTGGTGATAAAAATGCTGCTAAAGAGTTTGAAACCTTCACTAAAGTGAAAGAAGGCTTAGAAAATTTAAAATCTATTCGTGAAATAGAACTAACCGAATCAGAAATAGAAAATTACATTAAACCATTACAACTACTAACAGCAAAACCTATT
Source organism: uncultured Flavobacteriaceae bacterium (assembly GCA_947311745.1). Lineage (GTDB taxonomy): Bacteria > Bacteroidota > Bacteroidia > Flavobacteriales > Flavobacteriaceae > S010-17. Next base: position 20,058 of record CAMZLT010000178.1, read on the forward strand.
TTATACGTTTGTAATGTAGATGACAAATCTGCCGTAAACGGAAACGAATATGTAGATAAAGTACGAGAATTTGTTAAAAATGAAGGTGCCGAAATTTTAATCCTTGCTGTCGGAACAGAAGCAGATATTAACGAACTAGAAGATTACGAAGAAAGACAATTATTTTTAGAGGATATGGGTTTAACCGAACCTGGTGTTTCTAAATTAATTCGTTCTGCATATAAATTACTAAATTTACAAACCTATTTTACAGCAGGTGTTAAAGAAGTTAGAGCTTGGACAATACCTGTCGGAGCAACTGCACCACAAGCTGCTGGAGTAATTCATACCGATTTTGAAAAAGGATTTATCCGTGCTGAAGTTATTAAATACCAAGACTTTATAACACTTGGAGGCGAGAAAAAAGTTAAGGAAGCTGGTAAATTATCCGTAGAAGGAAAAGAATATATCGTACAAGATGGTGATATGATGAATTTTAGATTTAACGTATAATTACAACTCTTAAATCTAACAAAACACAAAATCATGAAATTCGATATAAAAGCAACCGATAAAGATTCTAATGCAAGAGCAGGAAAAATACAAACCGCTCACGGCGAAATAGAAACACCTATTTTTATGCCTGTCGGAACAGTTGGTACTGTAAAAGGTGTACACCAACACGAATTAAAAAACGATATAAATGCCGATATAATTCTTGGCAATACCTACCATCTTTATCTAAGACCAAAAACCGAAGTGCTAGAAAAAATTGGTGGTTTACATAAATTTATGAATTGGGACAGACCAATTCTTACCGATTCTGGAGGTTATCAAGTATATTCTTTATCAGGTACTCGTAAAATAAAAGAGGAAGGCGTTCACTTTAAATCGCATATTGACGGATCAAAACATTTTTTCTCTCCTGAATTTTCAATGGATGTACAACGAAGTATTGGAGCCGATATTATTATGGCTTTTGACGAATGTACACCATATCCTTGCGAATATAATTATGCCAAACGCTCTATGCACATGACGCATAGATGGCTTAAACGTTGTATTACACACTTAGAAAAAACACCTGTAAAGTACGGCTACGAACAAACTTTTATGCCAATTGTACAAGGAAGCACCTATAAAGATTTACGGAAACAATCGGCTGAATTTATAGCAAACACCAACCAACAAGCAAATGCAATTGGCGGTCTTTCGGTAGGTGAACCTGCCGAAGAAATGTACGAAATGACCGATATCGTTTGTCAAATTTTACCAAAAGACAAACCTCGTTATCTAATGGGTGTCGGAACTCCTATAAATATTTTAGAAAACATTGCTTTAGGTATTGATATGTTTGATTGCGTAATGCCAACACGAAATGCTAGAAACGGTATGCTATTTACAGCTTATGGTTCAATAAATATTAAAAATGCAAAATGGAAAGACGACTTTTCGCCAATTGACGAAATGGGAATTACCTATGTAGATACAACCTATTCCAAAGCATACTTAAACCATCTATTTAAAGCAAAAGAGTTTTTAGGAAAACAAATTGCTTCGATTCATAATTTGGGATTTTACCTTTGGTTAACTCGCGAAGCAAGAAAACATATCATAGCAGGAGATTTTACAACGTGGAAAAACAAAATGGTTAAACAAATGAACAATCGCTTATAATTAACAAAGTATTTAGAAACAATAAATTAGTATATGTTAGTTTTGTAAAGAATGAAATTACTCGATAAATATCTCTTAAAAAAATACTTTAGTGCTTTTATCTTTACGGTAATGCTACTAATACCGATTGCTGTTGCAATTGATGTTTCTGAAAAAATGAGTAAATTTCTAGCTCACGAAAACCTCTCTACATATACCATAATAAAAGAATGGTACGTTGGATTTGTAATTTTTTACACCAATATGTTTATGCCTTTGGCTTTATTTATATCTATTGTTTTGTTTGTTTCAAAAATGGCAAAACAAACCGAAATAATTGCCATTACCAGTGGTGGAATATCATTTACTAGATTTTTAAGACCATTTATTATTGGTTCTATAATAATTTTTGCTATTGCTTTTTATGCCAATCACTTTATCGTACCAGAAGCAAATCGTGTAAAAGAAGCCTTTTTTAGAAAATACCTAACTAGAGATGCAAAATATCGCAAGACTTATGTGCAAAATATTAACATGCAATTAAACGATAATGGTGATTATATTTATATAAAAGACTTTAACACAAAAAATAAATCAGGTACTTATTTTTCGTTTGAACATTACGAAAACCTAAAATTAAAATACAAAATAACTGCTAGAAAAATAACCTTTAAGGATAGCTTATATCAATTAAAAACCGTTAGAAAAAGATGGGTATTAAAAGATAAAGATATAATAAAAAAGGAAAAATTAATGGATACCATTTTTGATTTTAAACCTTCCGATTTGGTTTATGTGGATTATCTTGCTATGGAAATGAATTCCATTGATTTATACAAACACATTAAAAAATCCGAGAAAAGAGGTATTAAAAACTTAAACTCGTATCGTGTAGAATTACATAAAAGAACCAGTTTGCCATTTTCGGCATTTATTTTAACCATTATTGCTGTTGCCCTAACACACAAAAAGAAACGTGGCGGAACTGGTGTAAACCTTGCCTTTGGTGTTTCTTTATTGTTTATCTATGTATTTTTCATGAAAGTTACCGAAGTACTTGGTGCATCTGCAACTTCCAATGCTTTGCTTTTAGTTTGGGTACCTAATATTTTATATAGTTTAATTGCTATATATTTGTATTACCATGCAAGAAAATAAATTCCAAAAATACCTACACCTTCATTTTATTGTTTTTATTTGGGGCTTTACTGCTGTTTTAGGTAAATTAATACACATATCTGCAATACCTTTAGTTTGGTATAGACTTTTAATCGCAGTCATTACTATGGGAATTGTGCTTAGTATAAGTAAACAAAAATCTAAAATTACAGCTAAAAGTATTCTACATTTTAGCATCGGAGGAATTATTATTGGTCTACATTGGCTAACTTTTTTTTATGCCATAAAGATTTCAAACATCTCTATTACATTAGCAACCTTAGCAACAGGAGCGTTTTTTGCATCTATACTAGAACCACTATTTTTAAAAAAACGAATTAAAGCCTACGAATTATTTTTTGCAGGAATTACCGTTTTAGGAATTGTCTACATATATAATGTAGAAATAAAATACAATTTAGGAATTTTATTTGCTTTGGTTTCGGCATTCTTATCCGCTTTATTTTCGGTCATAAATAGTACATATGTAAAAATATACGATGTAAAATCCTTAACTTTTTACGAATTAATTTTTGCTTTAATAACTATTTCATTTTTTGTTATAGGAAATACAACTATTCATTTAAGCGAAATTACTTCCAATAAAATAGATGTTTTTTACCTAATTATACTCGGAACTATTTGCACTGCTTATGCAATGACAGCTTCCTCTAGACTATTACGAAATATTTCACCTTTTACCATGATGCTAACTATTAATTTAGAGCCCATTTATGGTATTGCTCTAGCTGTTTTACTATTTAAAGATACCGAAAAAATGAGTACTCACTTTTATATTGGAGCAATCATTATTCTTACAACCGTTATACTAAACGGCGTTTTAAAATTAAACAAAAAAAACAACGATAAAAAAGGAATAATTGATAAGAATTATATAAATTCGTTCCGTAAAATAATACAAACAATTATGAATTATTTAGATTTTGAAAAACCTATACAAGAACTAACAGAACAACTAGAAAAGTGCCATAAAATGGGACAAGAAAACGACATTGATGTTAGTATTACTTGCGATCAGATTGAAAAAAAATTAAACGATACCAAAGCAGATATATACAAAAATCTAACACCTTGGCAACGCGTACAACTATCTAGACATCCTGATAGACCATATACATTAGACTATATTAATGCTTTTTCAAAAGCCGATTTTATGGAGCTACATGGTGACAGAAGTTTTGGCGATGACAAAGCAATGGTTGGTGGTTTAGGTAAAATTGGAGATCAAAGCTTTATGTTTATTGGTCAACAAAAAGGATACAATACAAAAACTAGACAATATCGTAATTTTGGTATGCCAAACCCTGAAGGATATCGTAAAGCATTGCGATTAATGAAAATGGCAGAAAAATTTGAAATCCCTGTGGTTACTTTCTTAGATACTCCTGGAGCATATCCTGGTTTAGAAGCCGAAGAAAGAGGTCAAGGAGAAGCCATTGCAAGAAATATTTTTGAAATGACCAAGCTAAAAACGCCAATTATTACAGTTATTATTGGTGAAGGTGCTTCTGGTGGAGCACTAGGTATTGGTGTTGGTGATAAAGTTTTAATGATGGAAAACACTTGGTACACGGTTATTTCACCTGAATCTTGTTCGTCTATTCTTTGGCGAAGCTGGGAATTTAAAGAACAAGCAGCTTCTGCCTTAAAACTAACGGCTACGGATATGAAAAAATTAAAACTAATCGATAAAATTATTAAAGAACCTTTTGGTGGAGCGCATGCAAACAGAGAGGAAACTTTTAAAATTGTTGAAAAAGAAATTTTAACTGCATACAAAAGCTTACAAAAATTAAAACCAGCAGATTTAGTTAAAAAACGAATGGAAAAATACGCAGAAATGGGTGTTTATAAAGGGTGATAAAATCCTCTTAAAAATTAAAGTGCTTTTAATTTCTTATGAATTTGAAGCACTTTTTTTTGTGCTTTTTCTAAATCAATATTCGCAATAATAAAATCTGATTTTTTAATTTTTTCACTCTCTTTCCATTGGTTATTCATCCGTTCTAAAACTTGATTTTCTAAAATTTTATCTCGTTTCATTACACGTTCAATTCGTGTTTTTTTTGGTGCAGTTACCACAATAATATAATCAAAAAAATCTGCTGTTCCGTTTTCAAACAAAATAGCATTTTCTTGAATTATATAAGCTGCTTGTTGTTTTTTTATCCATCTTTTAAAATGCTGATTCACTTTAGGATGCACAACCGAAGAAACATATTGCAAAGCTTCTTTATCATTAAAAATAATATTTGCCAAAAATGGTTTGTTAAGCGTGTTATTTTTATACACTTCTTTACCAAATTTTTGTATTAATTTTCGTTTAATAATTTTGGATTTTTGCATCAATATTTTTGCTTCCAAATCCGAAAAATAAACAGGAATACCTAAATCCATAAACATTTTTGCAATGGTAGATTTTCCGCTTCCAATTCCTCCTGTTAAACCAACAATTTTCATCATTTCAAAATTAAATATTCAATTTTATTTGGACTTAAAACAATATCTGTAACATAAATCGATTGTTTTTTCAACTTCGGAATTAAATAATCTAGACTATCTTTTTTAGTCTCTGAATAATCACAAACTATCTTGAAATCTGAAGCAATAACTTTATCGTAATTTTTAAGACTAACTTTGTATTTTGCCGTTATTTTTTCGGTAAATGTTTTAACATGCACTCCTTTGTTATTGATTATGGTTATTGGCAACTCAATATGTCCTTCTGTAATTTTCTCTACTTTACCAATTATTTTCACCTTAGAAGCATCATAAGAAACGGAAGAGTTTTTCACCTTAATAATAGGCATTTTTTTTTCAAAATTACTATTAACATCTTTTAACACCAATTCCGAAGTAGTAATTACATTAATAGTATCTAACACTTTTTGTTCTCCTGTTACCAAAATAGTTTTTGGTGTAATTTTTATCTCCTCTGTTAAATAATAACCAGATTGGTAGCTTATTTTCACATTAGGTTTTACGGGTATTTTTTTAGAATTTAATGTACCAATTTTAAATACCAATACATTTGGACTAACATTTACTATTTCAATAGTTGAGCCTAATTGTTCCTGTAAAGACGCTTTAAAATCTTGTGAAGTAATAGATGCTTCGTTTCTATTTTTCTGTTTTAATTTACTTAAATCTATTTTTGCTTTTCTTACAAAAGACAAACCAAATAAATCAAAACCAGAACCTTTAATCACCAATTCAATTTCTTTAGTGTTTGCATCGTAAATAATTTTATCTTTTGGTGCACTTACAAAATTTAGCTTTAAAATTTTAGTGCTAGAATACTCTTTTGCTAATTTGGATAAAAACCAAAACAAACTAGATAAAGCTAAAAATAATAAAAATAATTTTAGCTTTTTATTTTTTAAAATGGTATTTCTTCGGCTTATTACAGACACTTACTATTTTTTTATTTGTTTCTTAACTCGTTTCAAGTTAAGTAAATTAATAGGATTAATATTAAAATTTTCTATATTTTTTTGACTAAAAACAGTTACTTCATCATAATATAACGGAACAATTGGTGCTTCGGATATAATAATTGAATCCATTTTTTGATACAGCTCATAACGTTTTTTACTGCTTATAGTAGTTATTGCTTTCTCATATAAAGCATCAAATTTTTCATTTTTAAAATGGGTATAATTAGAGCCATTTGGTGTGAAAAATTTACTGTAATACAAAGATAAATAATTTTCGGCATCTGGATAATCGGCAACCCAACTTGCTCTAAAAATCGGTAATTCTCCTTTAGATTTCCCTTGTCTAAGCATCGAAGGTGGTAATACATCTATCGAAACTTGCAAACCAATAGTACTCATTTCTTGCTGAATATATTCGCATAGATCTAAATATTGTGCATCGGTTGCAATAGTTACTTTTGGTTCTTTATCACCTGTTTCTAAAATATATTCTTGCAATAATTGTTTTGCTTTTTTAGGTTGGTAAGTAAATCCTTTTGCGTTTGAAAAACTTGGCAACCCTTTAGGTATAAACCCATTAATTGCAGGAGTTCCGATTCCGTTACGCAAAAATTTAATCATTTTTACACGATCAAATCCGTAATTAATTACTTTTCGTAGTTTTTTATTTGCAGTAGGAAAATCAGCATTTACCTCATTATAAAAACCTAAATATTCTGTGTTGAGATATGGTGATTTTTGTAGATTTATTTTATCTATATATTTGGCTTGCAATTGTCCTAAATCGGTTAATATCTCATCTTTATACGATGCATCAATACTAGATAATATATCTAAATTACCTTGAATAAATTGTAAAAATTCGCTTTGTTTGTCTGGTAGAAATGTTACAGAAACTGCCTCCAAATATGGTAATTTTACACCGTTTTCTGTTTCAAAATAATTGGTATTTTTACGCAATACTAGTTTGGTATTTTCTACCCAAAGTTTTAAATAAAAAGGACCTGTTCCTATTGGATGCTCTCTAAAATTATTTTTGTAAAATGTAACTATTTCTTTTGGTACAACCGAACAATATTTCATACTTAACAAACCTAAAAATGGCGGAAATGCCTCTTTTAAATTTATTCTAAAAACGGAATCGTTTATTGCTTTAAAGTTTTCTACATTATTCAATACCCATTTTCCTGGCGAGGCTACCTTACTATCTAACAACCGATTAAATGAATATTCAAAATCTTTTGCAATAACATTTCTTGTAGAATCTTTTCCGAAAAGGTAATGTTTATGAAAAAAAACATCGTTTCGTAAAATAAAATCTATTGTTTTTCCGTCTTTAGAAAAATGCCATTTTTTGGCAATTGCAGGTTTCACTCTTAAGCTATCGTCTAACTGTACCAATCCGTTAAACAGATGATTCATTGGCCAAATTTCGGCTTGTTTTCTTGCAAAAGCAGGATCTAATGTACTAATATTAGAATGCTCATTGTACTTAAAAACTTGTGATTTATCAAATAGCAGTTCCCTTTTAGTACAAGATGTAAAAAGTAAAACTAGTACAATATTTAATACGTAAATATGTTTATTCGCCAAAAGCATATTCGCGTTCTACTTTACATATTTTAACTGAAAATTTTTCATACCATTTTTCTTTTCCGCCTTGTTTTGCTTCGGCATGTCGTTCGTTCATACTCCAATTTCGAATATCCTCCATCGTTTCCCAATACGAAATCGTAACACCGTTTTTTCCTTCACGAATACTTTCTACTCCGATAAAACCTTTCTGATTTTTAACTAGTTCATTCATTTTTTTAGAAATTTCGGCATAACCATCGGTATTATCGGCAAGTTTAGATGTAAAAATTACTGCGTAATACGGATCTTTTTGTACGTGTCTTGTCATAATTTTATTTTATATAATCGTTCTAGTAAATTTAAGTCCTCGCAAATATATTCTTTTACAAACGTAAATCCTGCTTTTTTTAAAATATATTCAGAAGCTCTATTTTTTACTATTACCATGGCTACCAATTCTGTTTTTCCGATTCTTTTAGCATATTCTATCAATCCGATTGTCGATTCATAAGCGTAGCCGTTATTCCAATATTTTTCTAAAAAACGATAGCCAATTTCATCATTAGCATCATCATCTTTTATCAAGGCAATAATTCCTAAAAAAGAAGTGTCTTTTTTCCGTACAACAGCATATACCCAAAAATTATTATTTGGTTTATCATAAAAAGAAATTAATCGCTCTAAGTCTATATTATTTTCTTGCAAATTTTTAATTGGTGAATCTGTATAACGCATAACATTACTATTACTCTGCATAATATGAAATGCTTCTATATCGCTTGGTTTTAATTTTCGGATTTGTAATCGTTTGGTTTCAAAAATCATTTTATAAAATATATGCTTAATTAAATATTAACCTTAATTTTGTAGCGATAAAGATATAACAATGAACGCAGATAAAAAAGTCGCATTTTACACCTTAGGCTGTAAACTAAATTTTTCAGAAACCTCAACTATTGCAAGAAAATTTGAAACAGAAAATTTCACACGAACTGATTTTAATAAAAAAGCAGATGTATATGTGATAAACACATGTTCGGTTACTGAAAATGCAGATAAGCGCTTCAAAACTATTGTAAAAAATGCTTTGAAACAAAACCCAGATGCGTTTATAATTGCTGTTGGTTGCTACGCACAATTAAAACCCGAAGCTTTAGCTGATGTAAATGGTGTGGATTTGGTACTTGGTGCTACCGAAAAATTTAAGGTTACTTCGTATATAAACGACCTAACAAAAAACGCTATTGGCGAAATTCATTCCTGTGATATTGAGGATGCTAATTTTTATGAAAGCTCCTACTCTTTTGGCGATAGAACTCGTGCTTTTTTAAAAGTACAAGATGGTTGTGATTATAAATGTACGTATTGTACTATTCCGCTTGCAAGAGGTATTTCTCGTAGCGACACCTTAGAAAATGTATTAAAAAGTGCCAAAGAAATTTCAGAGAAAAATATTAAAGAAATTGTACTTACTGGTGTTAATATCGGCGATTATGGTAAAGGCGAATTTGGTAATAAAAAACACCAACATACTTTTTACGAATTGGTGCAAAATTTAGATACCGTTGAAGGCATAAAACGAATTCGTATTTCGTCTATTGAACCTAATCTTTTAAAAGATGAAACGATTGAATTTGTCGCAAATTCAAAAGCATTTGTTCCGCATTTTCATATTCCGTTACAAAGTGGTTCTAACGAATTACTAAAAAAAATGAAACGTAGATATATGCGTGAAGTATATACCAATCGTGTTTCAAAAATTAAAGAAATTATGCCAAATGCTTGTATTGGTGTAGATGTAATTGTTGGTTTTCCTAGCGAAACAGATGAACTTTTTTTAGAAACCTATCGCTATTTAAATGATTTACCTATTTCGTATTTACATGTTTTTACCTATTCGGAAAGACCAAATACCGAAGCCATAGAAATGGATGGTGTTGTTCCTATCAATGTACGAAAAAAACGTAGTAAAATGCTTCGTGGTTTATCGGTAAAAAAACGTCGTGCTTTCTACGAAAGTCAAATAGGAAACACACTAAACGTACTTTTTGAAAGCGAAAATAAAGAAGGCTACATTCATGGATTTACCGAAAATTACGTAAAAATAAAATATCCTTGGAATCCTGAACTGATAAATACTATACACAAAATTAAACTTACCGAAATTAAAGAAGATGGACTGGTTGGTGGTGAGATTGAGATGTGAGGTGTGAGTTATAAGTTATGAGTTATGGGTTATGAGGTGTGAGTTATGAGTTATGGGTTATGAGTTATGAGTTATGGGTTATGGGTTATGGGTTATGAGTTATGAATTATGAGTTATGAATTATGAGTTATGGGTTATGGGGTATGAGGTGTGAGTTATGAATGAAAA
>CAMZLT010000179.1 GCA_947311745.1 uncultured Flavobacteriaceae bacterium
AATGGTACTTTAAAATCTGTTGCATTTGACATACCAACAATTGTTGTAGGTAATTTAAGTGTTGGCGGAACTGGCAAATCTCCAATGATTGAATACCTAATTCGTTTATTAAAAAACGATTATAAAATTGCTGTTTTAAGTCGTGGTTACAAACGTTCAACCAAAGGGTTTAAATTGGCAAACAAAAATAGTTCGGCAAAAGAAATTGGCGATGAACCGTTTCAGTTTTACAGAAAATTTAGCGATATACTCGTAGCGGTGGATAGCAATCGTGTAAACGGAATTAAGCAATTAAAAAAACTAAAAAACCCACCCGAACTCATTTTACTTGACGATGCCTACCAACACCGAAAAGTACAAGCAGGTTTTGCTATTTTACTAACCTCACATCATAAATTATACGTAGAGGATTCCATGCTTCCGAGTGGTGATTTACGTGAAAATATAGCAGGAGCAAAACGTGCAAAAATAGTAATCGTTACTAAATGTCCAGATAATTTATCTGAAAATGAACAGTTTAAAATCACCCAAAAATTAAATTTAGAATTAACACAAACTGCCTATTTTACTAAAATCGCTTATGCGGAAGAGGTTATCGGAAAATCCAGTAAAATTCCTTTAAAAAAACTGAAAAATTATTCTGTATTATTAGTAACCGGAATTGCAAACACCAACCCATTAACCGAATTTTTAAAAAAGGAAACCATTGCTTTTAAACATATAAAATATAAAGATCATTATAATTTCACAAAAAAAGATCTAAAAAAAATTGAAAAAGAATTTATTAACATTTCCGCAGAAAAAAAGATAATTCTTACAACCGAAAAAGATTATGTTCGTACCTTTGTAAACAGTGATTTGAAAATTTACTATTTACCAATACAAACTGAATTTTTAAATTTTAAAGAAAGTTTTAATACCAAGATAAAGAGATATGTGGAACAAAACACAAGAAACCGTTAAATTTTTAAAAGAAAACGGATTTAATAATCCTGAATATGCAATCGTTTTAGGCTCTGGTTTAGGAAACCTAGTCAATGTTATTGATATTGAAAAAAAGATTGCTTATAAAGATATACCTAATTTTAAAGTTTCTACCGTTGCAGGTCATAGCGGAAATTTAATTTTCGGAACAATATCTGGTAAAAAAGTAATTGTACAACAAGGTAGGTTTCACTACTACGAAGGTTGGAAAATGCAAGATGTAACATTTCCAATTCGTGTTTTTAAATATTTAGGAGCAGAAAAACTAATTGTTTCTAATGCTTCTGGTGGTGTTAATGCAAATTTTAAAGTTGGCGATTTAATGATTATTACCGATCATATTAATATGATGCCTGAACATCCGTTGCACGGAGCAAACGACGAACGTTTCGGACCTCGTTTTGTAGATATGCACGATGCGTATGATAATAATATGATTACTACTATGGAAAAAGTAGCAAAGAATCAAAATGTAAAAATACATAAAGGAATTTATATGGCATTACAAGGACCAACTTTTGAAACCCCTGCTGAATACGGAATGGTTCGTAATTTAGGTGCTGATTGTGTTGGCATGAGTACTGTGCCAGAAGTTATTGTAGCCAAACACATGAATATGACGTGCTTTGGAATTTCGGTAATTACCGATTTAGGAGTAGAAGGAATTGTAGAAGCTGTTTCGCACGATGAAGTACAAAAAGCAGCAAAATCTGCTGAAAAGACACTAAGCAAACTAATGGTTTCTTTTTTAGATGTTTTGTAGAGTTCATTACTCTGTTATTCTGTTTTTCTGAAAAAAAGCTGGTATCAGTAATAATACAAATATAGGATGTATTAAAAATCGTCTAATATAAAATAGTAATTTATAATCTGAAGTAGCAGAAAATTGTAAAACTATTGTAAGAAAAAGCACCAATACTACAAATGCTAAAACGTAAAACCACAAAGAAAATTTAAGATACTTACCATTAAAAAGCAAATATATAATCGCTAAAGAAACACTTGTATTAAGTACATATCTGTACAAAATATGAAGTAGTAATTTTATCAAATTAAAATCCGGAATCCCTTTATACAAATAATCGTTTTTAAAATATTCGGTAAACGGATCATAAAACCAACTACTAGACTTTGCTCTAACTAAAATTAGTAACAAAAACAAAAAAGCAATTAGTAAAAATCGGATTGGCTTTTTCATAAAATTCGCTTGTAAATATTTTTAATTTGTGTATTTATTTCTTTGGATAGCTTTAACTTATAAATTGTAAAGATATATAAAATGGTAATAATTACAGATTTTATAAGGATGCTAAATACTGGATGTGCAGAAAATTTAAAAAAAGAAAACACTTCAAAAAATATAAAAATTAACATTAAAGTGAATACTGTTTTTTTAGTAAAAGGCTGCATTTTCATTTTAAACTTAATGTAAAAAATTCGCACAAACCCGTAAACAACCACAACTAATAAAGTGGATAGTGCCGCTCCGTTTGTTCCCATTTTTTTAATTAAAATATCGTTTAATACAATTACACTAAAAGCCATTAAAAAGGAAAAGTAAAAATATACTTTATAATATTTTGAATTTGCTAAAATTGCAGTGTTTGTACCTAACGAAAGTTTAAATAATTCGGCAAAAGACAACCATAAAACAACTGTAATACCTGTTGCATACTTTGCTTTCCCAATTAAGAGGTATAAATCGAAAACATTTAAGTTGATTAGTAAGAATAATAGTCCGCCAACTAACAGCAAATTAATAGAACTGTTTTTGTAAAGTTTATGTACTTCCGTAAGGTTATTATTGTTTATCTCTTTGGCTGTAATTGGCGTTGCTATTTGCAACATTGCTCGTGCAGGAATACTAATAACCGAAGCAATATAAACACCAACCGAATAATAGGCAACTTTTTCAATTCCGATTTCAATTTGCGGAATCATAAATTTATCTATTTCTAATAAAATTCCTCCTGCAGAGGCTGATAATATGATATACAGAGCATATTTTAAAATTTCTTTGTAATTTTTTAGCAGTTTAAAAGTTAATTTTGGCGTATAAATAGATAAGGAATAAAAAAGCATAAAAAGCATTCGCAAACCATATACGATAACAACTCCGTAAATAAATTGATGTTCGGTTAAAAATTTGTAATGTACACTTAACAACAAAATAGTTACACCAATTCGATGAAATACTTCTTTAATAAAATTACCGAAAACGGTTTGCATTTTTACTTTACTCCAAGCGTAAAAAAGCTCAAAATATCCCATAAAAATTGCAACTAAAAAGATTAAATACGTGTAATTTTTAATCAATTTATTTGTTTTAGAAATATAAACCGAAATATGTTCGTAAAATAAAATTCCGAATATAGAAATAGGAATAATTATTAACAACGGAATAAATAACGAAAAACTTAACAAAGCATCTTTATCGGATTTTAGCGAATAGGTTGAATAAAATTTTATTACAGAACTCTGCATACCAAAGACAATTAATGGTAATAATATCGCTGCTGAGGATAATAAAAAAGTAATTAATCCATGATACTCGTCTGACATAAAATTAGTAAACAAAAAAAGCACATTAATGCCACCAAAAAGAAACCCTAAAAAAAGGAAAATAGTGTTTAATGCAGATTGTTTATATACGATTCCCATTTTATGAGTTATGAGTTATGGGTTATGAGTTATGAGTTATGAGTTATGAGTTATGAGTTATGAGTTATGAGGTATGAGGTATGGGTTATGGGTTATGGGTTATGGTTTAGTATTTTTTATGACTACAAAGATAGTTTTTTTTTGAATTGTATTGTTTTTTATTTGTAAACTACGAATACATGGAATTAACTTTGTTTAGATGTGAAATTTAAAAAACCAAAGGAATACCTTAGTATTTCAAAGGTTTTAAAATATAGCAGATGAGTAATACCAAATTAACTTTTAGTAAATTTTTACCCAAACAAAGGCAAGAAACAAACCGAGTATAGTTTTAATCGGATTTTTTTGTTCGTAGATTTTTACCCCATTTTTTCAATTTCTCTTATTTAATAGTACTTACAGCGTTTTTTTTAACATTGTAATATGCCCAAATTATGCATTAGCTCAAAAAAATAGCTAAATTATCAAAGAACGCTTTTCCTTTGCCAAATAGGTTAAATCTAAAGCAAAGTTACCAAATTATTTTCATTTCATAAAATTTTCTTTACCTATTTTCATACAATATATTTGACATAAACCTTAATTTAAAAACTATTAAAAAAAATATCTTAAATTCAAGTAATAAATAGAACTTAATTGTAATATTTTCTTAACTTTGTAATACTAAACTAATTAACTTATGAAAGCATATATAATTTTATTTTTATTTTTATCATCATTTTCGGTTAAATCTCAGGAATGGTTTAAAAACGATGCTGTTTGGAGATATTCGTATTATAATTTTGATTCTAGACAGGGATATTTAAAGATAACTGTAGAAGGTGAAGAAATGAAAGGAAATATCTTATGTAAAAAAATACATTTGGTCTTACATCTAGAAGATGCTACACAGTTTCCACCTCCACAATGGACAGAAGATTTAGGATTTCGCTATGTATACACCGAAAATAACGGATCCAAAGTTAATCTATTTCGAGATGGAACTTTTTATACGATGTATGATTTTTCCGCAGAAATAGGTGATACTTGGACTACAACTAGTGCCAATTTCTCAGTCAATTGTGTTAATGGAAATGTTGGTCAAGTACAAGTTTCAGGTAAAGGAACTGAAAATATTAACGGTACAAATATTGATTATATTGAATTACAAACATTTTCGAATAGCGACATATTATTATATGGAAGGATATATAAATACATTGGCTCTAGAGATATGTGTTTTTTTCCAGAATACAATTATGGGACTATGCAATGTGGATACATACCAGAGGATGCTTTAATGAGTCAAAATTTAATCTGTTTTAATGATGGCATTACCTCATACGGAAACTTCAATTGCGAATATGTAGCTAACGAAGAAAGTATTACTAAGCATAAAATTAAAATTTTCCAAAATAAAAAAGTATTAAATATTAAATATGGAGATGTTCTATTTGAAAAAATAACTGTTTTTTCGATCTATGGAAGCAATTTAATATCTAAATTAAACACAAACAAAATAGATGTATCTAACTTAAATAAAGGTGTATATATTATAGAAATAAGCAATGGCTTAAAGACTATTAGAAAGAAAATATTTTTAAATTAAGCATTTGATAAAATGATACTATCCTAAAAAGGATGCAAACTTTTTCTTGGGGTTAGATTATTTTATAGTCGAACTTTTTTTTTCAAAAGTAGTAATAAATTAATTTAATATATTTCGCAAATCTATAATGTCGCCGCTTTTTAGCTTATTTGCTGCATCTATTTTATAAATTTTTGTTGCTACGTTTCTTGTAGTACTTAGTGTATTAGTTTTATACAAATCTATAAATTTATCTACCTTACTAAAATTGTTTTTTGAAGTATTTCGGATTTGCTCTTGCATTGCCGTAGCTACAACTCCTGGTCTAATTGCTACAATTTTAACTGGATTATTTTCTGTTTGCTGCTCTAAAGAAATTGTTTTAGTAAGCATTTCTAAAGCAGCTTTACTAGAGCAATATGGTGTCCATCCTGCATAAGCAGTACTTGCTGCACCTGAAGTAATATTAATAATTGTTTTTTGTGCGGATTCATTTTGTAATTTTTTGATGAAAATTGCACTGAGTTGCATTGGAGCTAAAATATTTAATGCAACTGATTTTTGTATGTCTTGTACAGCAATATTCTCAATATTTGCAATCGTTCCTAAACGACCTGCATTATTTATTAAGGTTATACTTTCTAAAGAAAATTGTTGTATTTCCGTAAAGATAACATCCATTTTTTTTTGTAAAAGATTGGTATCTGTTATATCTAAAACTACCTGCTTTACTTCTTTATGCAGATTTACTTTTGTTCTAGATAAACTATATACAAGATAGTTGTTTTTAAGGTATTCTGCCACTAACGCCTTACCTATCCCTTTACTACCACCTGTGATGATTACTACTTTAGTTTTCAATATTTATTTATTTTAAGAATACAATATATTTTTTATAAACCATCTGTATTAAAATGGATTTAACAAGAGCTATTTATACGATTAGAGGCTCGCTAAAGTGTTATCATTGATGTTAATCACTAAATTTTCTCTAAAAAACCTAACTTTGGGTTTAGCAATTAGTAGTCATTTATCTATACAATTATTTTGGCATCGTTTTTTATTTTTCCGTATTCAATCTCATTTTTAATAAATCTGGTTTAAATCCAAATTTTTTATAGGCATTCAAAGCGATTTTATTTTTTGCATAAACATCTAATTGGAATTCTGTTATGTTTTTCTCCTTAACTCTACCCATTAAACATTCAATTATTTTTCTATTTATACCCTTTTTACGATATTCTGGTAGTACATACATAAATCCTAAGTAAGCATATTGCTCTGGTTTTTTATATGGTCTTGAGCATTTTATAAGTGAATATCCTGAACCAACAATTTTTCCATCAACAGTAGCAACCAACACATCTGCACTCTCTCGCTCAATTAGATCTGTTAAATTGTAATATTCGATTGGATCTTCCTTTAAATTTGGTGCAAATGGTCGTTCATATTCAATAATTGCTTGCTCAAATAGTTTTAATGTATTTAAATCGTCTATTTTTGCCTCTCTTATTTTAATTTCAATTCGCTTCATTATTGATTTAAAAGATTTTTTTAGATTTTCAAATGCACCACAACGATTTTATATCCACAATTTCGCAAAAACAACATTTTCGTGATATAAAACTGTTGTAAAGTTAGATTAAATTTTCCTCATTTACAAATAAATATAGCACCTTTTCACAATTTATACTGACATACAAAACAGTCTAATAAGCCGTTTATTTTAGACTATTTCACACACCTAATATGGCATTTCTAAAAACACGATATAATAAAAAAATCTTGTGATTTTGCAATCACAAGATTTTTATAAACTTAAATTTAATCAAGGTTAATTATTTAATACCTAATTTTTTTTTCATTTCGTTCGATAACGCATCTTTATGAATCATAATATTCATTGTTTTATATCTAACATACGGAAAAGAAGCATAAAAATAGCCATCGCATTGGTTGTATTTTGTTCCCCAAGAATTTTTAACAATAAAATACTTTGTTCCTTTTTGGTCTTTTACTAATCCAGTAATGTGCATTCCGTGATCATCGGTAGTTGTTTGCTCATCAAAAGCATCTTGTCTTTCTTCCTGTGTTACCCATTTTTCTTTTACTGGTTGCATAAATGCATTACTTATTTTTTCGGCTCCTGCATTATTAAAAAACACGTCATCTTTTCCTTTTGCCTCAATAGTGCTTTCATCGACAGGTAAAATTGCCAAAGCATCTCTTGCTGAAAACCCTTTTTCAGATACATCTGCTCCCCAAGCAAAGGTAAATCCTTTTTTAATTGCTCCTTCCATTATATCCATAAATTCATCTAAAGGTACGTTGTAACAAGATTGCATTGCCCAATTATCTTGTACTTCTAAAACGAATTTTTTATAAAAAGGATGATGTGTATAAGAAGTAATACTAATGTAATCATCCATGTTTAAATCTAGATGCTTTGCATACGATTTTGGTGTATAGGTTACGCCATCTACTTTAAAAGTAAAATCCTCTGTATTTTCAGGAATATCGCCTAAATAAGCATCTACTACGTTTGTAAACGCTTTTTTCCAGTTTTTAGTAAGTTTTCCTCCTTGTGGTTTTTTAGCAAAAACTTTAAGCATAGCTGCTAAAGCTTGTTCCATTTCGGCATGTTTGTGTTGGTCAGAACCATATTGCAATCCTGTATAAACAGATTCTGGCACGATTCCAAAACGTTTAATTACCCACGGAATATCATGAAAAGCACCACCTTCGCCAAAATTAAATGTTCCGTACATACGCAAATAATTTTCGGCTTTACCAATATATGCATTACGAGCGATAAACATTTCGGATAAATTTGCAGGTTTATGTCCTTTTCGTATCATTTCGGATTCCATAAATGATAATGAGGAAAAACTCCAACAAGTACCTGTTCGGTTTTGATTTTCAACAGGAGTTGCTTCTAAATCTTTTATTAATTTGAATTCGTATTTACTTCCTTTTTTATTAGTAAAAGGTTTGTTGTCTTTTTTTGCTACCGTTTTTTTTGTGGTAAATTCTTGTGCGTTTACCGAAAAAATTACCAAAAAGAGTACTAATGTTACTACTAAATATTTTTTCATTTGTTTTGTTTTTGTGATTAATAAAATATGACAAAACAGCTAAATGTTATTTAGCTGTTTTTTATTTAAAATTATAAAACAGATTTAAATTGTTCAAGAAAACGTTTATCATTTTCGTAAAACATTCTAATATCTGGTATTTGATATAAAAGCATTGCGATTCGTTCAATTCCCATTCCGAAAGCAAAACCCGAATATTTTTCAGGGTCAATATTTGCATTTTTAAGCACATTTGGATCTACCATTCCACACCCCATAATTTCTAACCAACCTGTACCTTTGGTGATTTTATAATCTACTTCGGTTTCTAAACCCCAATAAATATCAACTTCGGCACTTGGTTCGGTAAACGGAAAATAGCTTGGCCGTAATCTAATTTTTGATTTTCCAAACATTTCTTTGGTAAAGTATAATAAAGTTTGCTTTAAATCGGCAAATGAAACATCGGTATCTATGTAAAGTCCTTCCACTTGATGAAAAATACAATGAGCTCTAGCAGAAATATCCTCATTTCTAAACACACGACCTGGCGAAATGGTTCTAATTGGTGGTTTGTTGTTTTCCATATACCTAACTTGCACTGATGAAGTGTGTGTTCGCAGTAAAATATCAGGATTTTGTTCAATAAAAAAAGTATCTTGCATATCTCGTGCAGGATGGTGTTCTGGCAAATTTAAAGCTGTAAAATTATGCCAATCATCTTCAATCTCTGGCCCTTCGGAAACGTTAAATCCTATTCTAGAAAAAATTTCAACAATACGATTTTTTACTATTGAAATCGGATGTCTTGAACCTAGTTCTAATGATTCAGCAGGTCTAGACAAATCACCATAAAGTAATTTTTTTTCGGTAGTATCTGCTAATTTTTTATTGAGTTCTGCAACCTTATCGGAAGCCGATTTTCTTAAATTATTAAGCGCTTGTCCCAAGTCTTTTTTTAACGATGCGTCTACTTTTTTAAATTCGTTAAACAATTCTTTTAGCATTCCTTTAGAACCTAAATATTTAATTCTAAACTGTTCAACCTCATCTTTACTAGTTGTCTTAAAAGATTTTACTTCGGTTATTAATTTATTTACTTTATCTAACATAATTCCTATTCTTTACAGCTTACAAAAATAGATAAAATCCTTTAATAAACTTAAATAACTTCGTTTAAAACTGTTAAAATTATTTCGCATCCTTGCTCTATTTCGGTATTTGAAATAGTTAAAGGTGGTGTTATTCTAATCGCACGACCTTCAAAAAGCAACCAAAACAACAACAATCCTCTATCTAAACACTTTAAAATTATTTTACTTGCAAGTTCTGGTGTTTCTACAATAACAGCAAGCATTAAGCCTTTACCACGAATTTCTAAAATAGCAGTATGTTTTAGTAATTTACGGAATAATTTTTCTTTTTCCAGTACCTGATTCATTAAATTACTATTTAAAACTTCTTGCAAAGTTGCCAATGCTGAGGCTGCAATAAGTGGATTTCCACCAAAAGTAGTTATGTGTCCGAGTTTTGGATTTTCTTTTAGTAATGCCATTTTTTTATCGGAAGCTATAAAAGCACCAATTGGCAAACCTCCACCAAGTCCTTTTCCTGTAATTACAATATCTGGAGAAATATCGTGATACATAAATTCGAATAATTTTCCTGTTCTACCAATACCGCTTTGAATTTCATCTAAGACCAATAATGCTCCTACTTTTTCGCAACGTTCTTTTACTTTTTTGAGATAGTCTTTTTTTGGTAGAATAAAACCTGCTCCACCCTGAATGGTTTCTAAAATTACACAAGCGGTTTTGGTAGTAATTTTAGATAAATCGCTTAGATTATTAAATTCAATAAAACGTACATTTGGTAATAATGGTCTGAAAGCACGATTTTGCTTCTCTGCACCGCAAACACTCATACTACCTTGTGTATTACCGTGATATGCCAATTTTGCTGCAATAATTTCAGTACGTTTTGTAACTCGTTTTGCCAATTTTAAAGCACCTTCGGTTGCTTCTGTACCAGAATTTACCAAATATACTTGGTTTAGATTTTTAGGTAAATTATTTACTAATAATTTTGCTAAAGCAACTGGTTTTTTCTGAATAAATTCGCCATAAACCATAACGTGTAAATAGTCATCTGCTTGTTCTTTTATGGCTTTTATTATTTTAGTATTAGAATGCCCTAAGGTATTTGCCGAAACTCCTGCAATAAAATCTAAGTATTTTTTTTTATTCGTATCGTAAACATACGAGCCTTTAGCATAAGAAATTTCAATTGCTAAAGGTGTATTGGTTGTTTGTGCTTGGTATTTTAAAAAATCGGTTTTCAATTTTTTTTAGATTTTAGGTTTGTTTTTAAAACTATCGGTTTTTTTATCGTATCCATACGGACAATGTTTACAACCATTTTTACAGCAATAACCACGTTTTAGATGATATTTTTCAGTAAAAACACGATAGCCTTGTTCGTTAAAATAGAAGTCCTCTGGTTCGAGTTCTGGTGGTTTTGTATACATTTTTTACTTTTTCATTTAAATTATTCCAAAAATCGCTCCAAATATTCTTTCGCAGGAAGCATGCAGCTATCTTTTTTCCCAAACCATATATATCGATTTTTTGCTATCCAATCGTATATAAAATCTCTCGCAAATTTAGGAATTATAAAAAAAACACTTCCTAAATTATACGGAAATCCTAATTTGTTTCCTATCATAAAAATAGCAGTAGATTTTTGATATATTACACTATCATCTAACAAAATAATACTATCTAAATTATTTTTAACATTTTTATGTAACAAAAGTTTTTTTGCTACGTCTGATTGTAAAGATGCAAACATAAATTTTTTATTTGTATCTCGTTTTAAAATAAATTGAACCGAGCTGTTGCATAAGTTGCAAACGCCATCAAAAAAAATTATAGATTTGTTTACTTTTGTCATTTAGGCAAAAATACAAATTATTAAAGTAAATAAAACCTTTAAAGATGATTAAAATAGTAGATTTACACAAATCGTATCCAATTGGTAAAAAAGATTTTTTACACGTTTTAAAAGGAATTAATTTACATATTAAAGAAGGTGAATTCGTTTCAATAATGGGTTCATCTGGTTCTGGAAAATCTACTTTATTAAATATTGTAGGACTTTTAGATGGTCATGATAAAGGTGATTATTTTTTAAACGGACAAAAAATTGAAAAACTAAACGAGACCAAAGCTGCCGTTTTACGTAATAAATTTTTAGGCTTTGTATTTCAATCGTTTAATTTAATATCTTACAAAACAGCTTTAGAAAATGTAGCTTTACCTCTATACTACCAAGGTGTTGCCAGAAAAGAAAGACAAAAAATAGCTTTAGAATATTTAGATAAAGTTGGTTTAAAAGATTGGGCAAAGCATTTACCAAACGAATTATCAGGAGGGCAAAAACAACGTGTTGCGATCGCTAGAGCCTTAGTTACCAAACCAAAAGTAATTTTAGCAGATGAACCAACAGGTGCGTTAGATTCAACTACAACCGATTCCGTTATGGAACTACTCAAAGAGATTAACAACGAAGGAATGACCGTTTTTGTAATTACACACGAAGAAGAGGTTGCAGAACAAACCAAACGAATTGTTCGCCTTAAAGATGGTAGAATAATTAGTGATGAACTGACTAGTGAGTTATGAGTTATGAGTGATAAGTTATGAGTTATGAGTGATAAGTTATAAGTGATAAGTTATAAGTGATAAGTGATAAGTGAAAAGTGAAAAGTGAAAAGTGAAAAATAGTACTAAATTATGTTTGATAGAGACCTTTGGGCAGAAATATTTAATAGCATTAAAAAAAATAAGTTAAGAACATTCTTAACTGGTTTTTCGGTTGCTTGGGGAATTTTTATTCTCGTACTATTATTGGCTTCTGTTAATGGTATGAAAAACGGATTTGTATCGGAATTTAACGACGATGCAACTAATTCTATTTTTATATTCCCTAGCGTTACCACCTTGCCTTACGCAGGTTTTGAAGCTGGTAGACGTATTAAATTTACTAACGATGATTTAGAATATATTCAAGGCAATTTTTCGGAAGATATAGAGTATATAACTCCTAGATTCAATAAAAATGTTACTGCAAAATATAAAAAAGAAACTGGCACATATCAAGTAAGAGCTGTATTGCCTGACCATAAATTAATCGAAAAAACAATCGTAACTTCTGGTAGATACCTAAACGCAAACGATGTCAATAAAAAACTAAAAGTAGTAGTTATTGGTAAAAAAATTAAAGAGGACTTATTTCCTGATGAAGATCCTTTAGAAAAAACATTAATTTTAAATAATTCTACTTTTAACATAATCGGAACATATACAGATGAAGGAAACGATCGTGAAGAACGCTATTTATATATTCCTGTTACGACTATGCAACGATTATATAGTAATACCGACAAAATAAATCAAATTATATTAACTTATAATCCAAAATACAACCTAACACAAGCAATGGCTTTTTCGGATATGCTAGAAGAAGTAATGAAACGAAGACATCGTGTAGATCCTGATGATCAAGGTGCAATACGACTAAATAATTATGCTGAGCAGTTTTCAAATGTAAACAACTTTACCATGATGCTAACCGCGATAAGTGTATTTGTTGGTTTACTAATTTTAATTGCAGGAATTATTGGTATCGGAAACATCTTAGTATTTATCATCAAAGAACGAACCAAAGAAATCGGAATACGTAAGGCAATCGGAGCAAAACCATCGCAAATAATTAATTTAGTTATACTAGAATCGGTTTTTATTACAACCATTTCTGGAATTGGCGGCATGTTATTCGCAATGGCATTAGTAAAATTAGTAGGTAAAGGTATTCAATCACCTGCTTTTTCAAATCCGCAAGTAAAATTACAAACCGTAATCATAGCAACAACCATATTAGTTGTAGCAGGAATTTTAGCAGGATTAATACCTGCAATAAAAGCAGCAAGAGTTAAACCAATAGAAGCATTAAACGCAGACTAAAATGAAATTATTCGATATAGATTTATGGCGTGAAGTTTTTAGTACACTTACTAAAAATATGCTACGTACCATTTTAACAACTTTAGGAGTTATCTTTGCTATTATAATATTGATATCTTTATTAGGTGCTACAAACGGAATGAAAAATGGTTTTGATAAACTTTTTGCAGGAACTGCAACTAATAGCATGTTCGTTTGGGGACAACGTACAGGAAAACCATACAAAGGTTTTGAAAGAGGCAGAAGAATATCCTATACATTAGATGACGTAAAAATGTTGCGAGAAAATATTAAAGAAATTGATGTGCTTTCGCCAAGAATTCAACTTGGTAGTTACAAATCTGTCTCAAAAGTTGCAAGAAATGGACAAACTAGCGGTTCTACTGT
>CAMZLT010000180.1 GCA_947311745.1 uncultured Flavobacteriaceae bacterium
ATGTTTTCGCTCTAATTTCTCAAGTAAAATCAAAGAACCATCAGAACTAATCTGCTCTGATGAAAAATCTAATAAAATTGATTTGTTTTCTCTGTAAAATAATGTATCTTTATGGCTCAAAATTGGGTGTTTTTTAAATTGTTGTTTTTTAATTTAACACCATAAAGATAAGGATTTTACACCTGATTTTGTGTTTTTTATGTGAATTTTTCGGGTTATACTTAATAAATTAGTAAATTCACAAAAGTTTTCGTTGCGAAAAGCTAAAATATATGTTAGCATTGGAGCACAGTTGAAACACGAAAACATAGCATTTAATTATAATGAGTATCGAAAAACGAGCATTACCAATAATGCGTACAGATTAGATTTGCAGTAGAAATACTTTTATGTATTTAGGATTAATTAAAACATCGTAAATAAAATTGTTAAAATGTTTATTCTACAATATTCAAATTTGAGGGAATTTAAAATTATCATTTATTTGTTCTACATCTAAACAAAGATAATTCTATTATTTTTTATGATTAAAACAAATCCGAATGGTCATTTTGAAACAAAAAATGCATATCAATATCTTCTAGATTTTCCGAAAAAGTATCTAAATTTTCTTTACTTGAAAGGATTTTATCAATAGCAGTAATTGCCTTTTTTAAGCGAGTTTCTTTGCTACCTTTAAGCAAGATATAATTTTTTTTATGGCCTTTTAAGGCTTTTTCAAAAGCATCAAACATCTCTTGTCTTTGTTCTGGTCTATCGCGTAGATCATCTGCTTCCCAAGGTGTATCAATATACGTTAACAGATATAAATCATACTCGTTTTCTTTTGCAGCTTTATCTAAATACGTATCTACAAAACCACCGTAATATTCTTGTGAATACACTTTGGTTTCTAATAAATCGGTATCGCAAATTAGTACTTTATCCGCTTTTTTTGCTAATTCATTTTCCAATTTCATTTGTCCGATTGCTATCGGAATCAAATCGGAATTTTCGCAGGTTTTTCGGTAATTATTCCATTTATTTTGCAAATATTCTCTAGCAAATTCAGGAGTCCAAACAGTATGATAATGTCGTGCTAATTGCTGCGAAAGAGTCGTTTTTCCTGTAGATTCAGGACCAAATAAAACTACTTTTACCACATTTGCTCTTTTTTGTTTTAGAGCTTTTTCTATTTTATTATTTTTTTCCATTGTTTATATCCTTGAATTGCAAGTACTAAAAATACCAAATATTGAATTCCTGTAAAGCCATATCCTTTTACAAAATACAAAGGTATGGAAACAATGTTTGTGGCAATCCAAAAAGTCCAATTTTCTATCTTTTTAACAGCCATAAGCCACATAGCAACAAATGCTGCCGCTGTAGTAAAGGTATCTAAAAACGGCACTGCTATTTTAAATTTTTCTAAATTTCCGCTAGTTAAATTTTCAAAAGCAAATTGTATGCTTTCAGTAAAGTTTAAGTCCTTAGGCATTACATCATAATGTCGGTAAATAAAAATTACAAATGCCGATGCTATAATAAAAATACCTGTTGCAATTATTTTTTCCTTTTTAGTTGTTCTAGTAATAGGTACGTGCTTTTTCTCTTTTTTATCTATAATTCGTGTCCAAACATACCAACCATACACACTCATAATGGTATAATAAATATTTATTATTAAATCTCCATACAAACTCCATTGTGATAAAAGATAAATATAAATGGAAGTACTTATAATTCCTGTAGGAAAAACTAAAATATTTTCCTTTTTAGCAAAAATAACACTTGTAATACCTAAGGAAGCGGCTATAATTTCTAACAAAATATTTATTGTAGAAGCTTCGTAATATGGTTCTAAAAAAAAACTGAAAATTTCATGCATTTGAAATAGGTAAAAAAGCTATTTAATTTTTTCAAAAACAGCAACTACATCGCTATGACTAACTGTTTTATCTTTAAAATATTCTAATAAATAATTCGTTTGTTTTGGTGTTGCTTGTAATTGCTTAATAATATTATTTAGGTGCATTTTCATGTGTCCGCTTTGAATACCTGTGGTAGTTAAAGCACGTAATGCTGCAAAATTCTGAGCCAAACCAACACAAGCGACTACTTGCATTAATTCTGCTGCGGAAGGTTTTCCTAAAATATCCAAACTTAATTTTGCCAACGGATGAATTTTTGTCATTCCTCCTACCGTACCAAGTGCTAACGGAATTTCCAACCAAAAACTAAAAATATCATTTTCAATTTTACCACCAGAAAGGCTTTTATATTTTCCGCTTCGTGCTGCGTACGCATGTACACCAGCTTCTACTGCTCTAAAATCGTTTCCTGTTGCTAAAACAACAGCATCAATTCCGTTCATTATTCCTTTATTGTGCGTTACTGCTCTGTGTGGTTCTGCATTTGCAATGTGTAAGGCATGAATAAATTTTTCAGCATAATGCTGAGCATTTTTTGGGTATAAATCCGAAACAGCACAACTCACTTCAGCACGCACTAAACAATCAGGAACGTAATTGGATAAAATACTCATTATTACATTTATATCCTCGTTTTTAAAAACAGTAGCTATTGCTTCTAAACACGAATTAATAAAATTTGCTCCCATACTATCCTTGGTTTCAAAAGTAACATGTAGTTGGTAATAATTTTCTAACTCTGCTGTTTTATCGCGTAGTTCAATATCTAAAATACCTCCACCACGTTTACGCATATTTTTAGTAATACTATCGGTAGCTTGAATTAATTTTGGTTTTATTTCTTTAAAATAGGAATGCAATTTGGTAAACTCACCAGCATACATAAAATGCACCTGTCCAATTTTTGTTGTAGAAATAACAGTTGTTTTAAAACCACCTTTATCACTCCAAAATTTAGCAACTAGAGCTGCTGCCGCAACAACAGAGGATTCTTCAATAACCATTGGTATCGTATATTCTTTATTATTTATCAAAAAATTAGGAGCTACAGCGTATGGTAGATAAAAATTAGAGATGGCATTTTCTATAAAATCATCGTGTAAATCTTGTAATTTTTTATCGGAATTCCAATAACTAGATAGTATTTTTTTTCCATTTTCCGCATCTGAGAAATAATTTTCTGCTAACCATTCTATTTTTTGTTCTTTAGACAGTTTTGAAAACCCCTTAACTTTCTTTTGCATGTAAGTATGTGTATATATTGTTTGGAAATTCAAATGTATAACATTTAACTTAATTTTTGTATTTTTGAAGTCTACTAATTAATATTATTTTATGAAAACAACAAAAATTTTATTTTCTTTATTTATTGTAAGCATTTTATTTTCTTGTAAAGTAGATGCAAAAAAAGAAATAGCAACTGAAACCAAAAAAATTGAAACCAAGCCAAAATCTACTTTTGTAGAGCAATTTTCAGACATTAAAGTATTGCGATACGAAATTCCACAATGGGATAAATTAAGTTTAAAACAACAAAAATTAGTTTATTTTTTAACTCAAGCAGGTCTTAGCGGAAGAGATATTATGTACGATCAAAATTATCGTTATAATTTAAAAATTCGTCGTGCTTTAGAAAATATTTACACCAATTATAAAGGCGATAAATCTACCAATGATTGGAAATCTTTTGAAACCTATTTAAAAAAGATTTGGTTTGCAAACGGAATTCACCACCACTATTCTAACGATAAATTCAAACCAACATTTTCAAAAGAATATCTTAATGAATTATTATCGGAAACAAAAACCGATTTAAAAGGCGAAGCTTTTGACGTTATTTTTAACGACAAAGATGCCAAAAAAGTAAATTTAGACCCTAAAAAAGGTTTAATCGAAGGTTCTGCAATTAATTTTTACGGAAAAAATGTAACGACAAAAGATGTTGAAAATTTTTATGCAAAACTTGCTAATCCAAATGATAAACAACCTGTAGAGTTAGGTTTAAATTCTAGATTGGTAAAAGAAAATGGTATTGTAAAAGAATTAAAAT
>CAMZLT010000181.1 GCA_947311745.1 uncultured Flavobacteriaceae bacterium
CTGTTAAACCTAAAAAAGCATATATTACACATATTAGCCATAAATTAGGTTTTCATAAAGAGGTAGAAAAAACCTTACCAAAAAATGTATTTTTAGCGTATGATGGCTTACGTGTTGAAACAGATTAACCGTAAAATTTTACGTAATTAATTTTGTTTAGATGTGGAATTAAAAACCGAAAAAACATCTAGTATTTCAAGGATTTTGAAATTAATCTGGTTATGAATTATTTTTTATGGTATAATGAACAAAATAGTTACTGTTTTTTTATTCTAATTTTTAGATTTATTTCTCTTTCGTTATTTTTGAATTATCAAGTAAAACAGAAATAGGCCCTACTGGAAAGTAACCTATCAGCGATCATCTTGACGGCTGAGGAAAATGTCAAAAAATGGAGTGTTTTACGTACTTCTTTTTTGATATTTTTAGAAGCCTTTATGCCTTGAAAAACTCATCAATAAATTTACGTTTTCTTGTAATTGTACTTTTACATAAATCACATTTTTTTTATTCATTAGTTTTGATTTACTTCAAAATTAATAATAGTAAGTTATTCGAGAGTTTTACCAACTTTTTTATCTAGCTATTTTATAAAGACACCATCATACTAACAATAGAACAATTTCTAATAAATTAAAATTTTAAAATTTCGGATTGTGTTATTATTTTGTGTTTTTATAAAATACACACCTTTTTGCATCGTTTTATCTATTTGATAAAAAGTAGCTATCTTAAATTTCGTAATTTTTTTACCATGAATATCAAATATTTGAGCATCTGAATTGATATCAAAATTGTTAAAATAAATTCTTTTTTGATATTGGTTATAGTAGATGTTTTGATTTTCATACGCTTCGGATTCGGTTGTAGATAAAACTGCTATTTCTAATAATTCGGTATAACGATACCAAACGTAGCCATCAAAATTTACTTGAGATTTCCAAGCACCAACTTGATCGTTAAAACCATCAATTCCGTTTAAATAGGTGTCGTAAGGTTGTGTTAACGGATGCGTTGCCAACCAAGTATACATGTGTGCAGCTCTAGAGCTAAAAATTGGCATCACGGTTACAATATCTCCTGCTGCTGCAACATTGGTTGCTAATTGCTGAATCCTATCTGGATGTCCTGTTTGATATTGATAGATACTATAATCGTTTGAAGGATCGGCATCATCACCATTATAAACATCGCTTTGACGATAATAATGCACTAAAATACGATCGGTATTTTGTACCAATTGTGCTATTTGTGTATTAGTGATTACATACAACTTACCAATATAGGTTTCGATTAAAATATTATTTTCTGCTCCATACGCTTTTAACATTGATAACTGATCGATATAAAAATCAAAAGCACCATCAATTGTGCAAGGATATGTACCATCAAGATAGGTATCGCAATAGTAACCTCCAGGATTTACTTTTGAAGTATTCCAATATTCAAATTCTAAATTAAAAACATCAAACCTTTTAAATGAACCAGCAGGAAAAAAGCTATTATAGGTTTTAATTTTATCAAAAGAACTATTTTTTTCACCAACTGCTGCCACTTGCAAAATACCGTAATTTAATTTAGCATTTTCAATAAAATTTGCAAGAGGAGCGGATTGTAATACATCATCAATTAAAAACATGGTCGTATGTATAGTATGCAATTTGTACAGAAGTAAATAGTTAAATCCGTTTGCTTGAGCGTATTCTAAAAGTTCCGTTTCTTTAGTTGGATTTCCTACAATTTCATTAAAATTATTTACATACAAACCAACATTGCCTTGTGCTTTTGAATGGAAAGAAAATAAAATCAGTAATACAAGAGTAATATATGTTTTCATACTATAAAAATTTAGTGTTTTTATTATATAAAGACACAACAGTATTTGTTACCCTATTTTATTCTACTTCTTCAAAATCAATATCTGCATCTTCGTTATACGATTCGGTATTTTTAGGAATTGCACAACCTTTTGAGCTAAAACATCCAACATTCATAATGGCTTGAAATAGCATTAATCCACCGAAAATCAACGCCAAATAACTTGGATGTTGGTAATATTCCCATATAAAGTAAAATCCAATCAATAACTGTATAAAACGACTGATTGTCCAAAGTTTAAAATATGCTTTCATACAAATATCCTTCTAAAATTATCATTTTATATTGAAAAATGTTTCAAATAACGTAGATAAATAAAATTTACATCTTTTTTAATTTTACCATCGGCAGTATAAAAAATATTTAATTTGTTTCTTTTTCTAATTATGGAAGTTCTAAATGCTTCTGTTTTTTTAGTTTTATAATCAATTAATTTTGCCTTATCAGAATATTTTAAAGCAGTTTTAAAATCACCAATACTATAAAATGCCTCTGCAATATTTATCATACAAGCCCAAGCAATTCTTTTTTCTACCTTATCTTTTAAATCTAAATTGCTATAAATATTATTTAAATCTTTTTCTAGTTTTAAAACAAGAGTGTGGTATTCTTTTGATAATTCTAAAGAGGATAGTAATTGATATTTCTTTTTATTTTTTTTAGTTTTAAAGAGTGCCGAATTTTCTTCTTTAATAATTTTCCTTTCTATTTCATTCCGTTTTTTAATATCCTTAATGTATTTTAAAATGGTATCGTTCATTTTTTTAATTAACGGATGTTTTTTTTGCTTGGATAGCTTATAAAAATAAAAAAAGGAATTCTTATTTTTAAGGAATTGTATTTTTTTTCTAATTTCAGATTTCCCTCCTAACGCTGTCATAATAGATTTCAACATTACCGAAACAATATCCGTTTTAGAAATCATTTTTTTTGCATATTTTACGGTTTCTTTTTTATCTTTAAATCGAACTTCTCTTTTTATACTTTGCGGAAAATAATATCTACCGCTATTTTTAGCAATATGTTTGTAAAGCACTTTTTTATCTTTTTCCGAAATAATCAAAAATTCTATTTCATAACTAAAGTACAGTTCATAACTAAACGGTTTTTCTACCTTAGATGCTTTTGAATATGAACGCTGTCCCTTTGTTTTAATATTTATTTTAGGATGCATAATATTTGCTACTACTTGTATTGTCAAATCTGAAAAATCAGCTTGATCATAAAACCTAGTAAAACCTTTTATTCCTGAAAATGTATTTGTATATAATTTTTCATCAAAAAATGTATTAAAGGATATTTTATCTGGCAAATCTGAACTATATACACCATCTACAAACACTTTAACATTGTCTTTTGGTAAATTTATTTTTGCATAATAATTCAAATACTCCTTAGGAATATACCATTCAGGAATCGAATATGTATAAGCATATACTGCTTTTGCTTTTTCTTTCTGAGAAAAAACATTCAATGATGTTACTAAAATTAATAGTACGATAATATAACTACTTTTCATAATTGTTGTTAGTTTTTTTTATAAATATTACTTCATTACACGTTTTAAAATTCCTAAAACACCTCTAATAAAAGTTGCACTAGTTACCACTTTTAAAATAGGGTTCATTCTAGTACTTTTTCGTCTTGTGGTTGTTCGTTTTTGCTTTGCTTTCTCTTTTTTTTCTGCTGCTTTTTCTTGCTCTTTTTCGTAGGTTTCAATTTTTTTAGATAGCAATTCATAAGCACTTTCTCTATCTATAACTTCATTATACTTTCTGTAAATTTTAGAATCGGAAATAACTTTTTTAATTTCCGAATTGGTTAAAACATCCATTCTACTCATTGGTGCTCGTAACATTGTTCGGACTAATGGTGTTGGGATTCCTTTTTCATTAAGACACGAAACCAAGGCTTCACCAATACCTAATTCGGTAAGTACTGTTGCAGTATCGTAAAAATCTGAATCAGGATAATTTTGAGCTGCTAATTTTATTGCTTTTCTGTCATTTGCTGTAAATGCACGTAATGCATGTTGCACTTTCATACCTAATTGCGACAAAACATCGGCAGGAATATCTTTAGGATTTTGTGTAACAAAATAAACTCCAACGCCTTTTGAACGAATTAATTTAACAATACTCTCTATCTGACTTTGCAAAGCCTTAGATGCTTCTTTAAAAATTAAATGTGCTTCGTCAATAAAAATAACCAATTCTGGTCTGCCACTATCACCTTGTTCAGGAAAAGTATCATAAATTTCGGCAAGAAGTTGCAACATAAAAGTGGAAAACAATTTTGGTTTATCTTGAATATCGGTTAGTCGCAATACCGAAATAATCCCTTTACCATTATCATCCACACGTTGTAAATCACGCACTTCAAAAGAACGTTCACCAAAAAACAAATCTGCTCCTTGTTGTTCTAATTCTACTATTTTTCGTAAAATAGAACCTGTAGAAGCGGTAGAAATTCGCCCATACTCTGCCTCTATTTCATCACGACCTTCTTGTGTCGCAAATTGTAACACTTTTTTAAAATCTTTTAAATCTAAAAGTAACAAATTATTATCATCGCAATATTTGAATAAAATAGAAACGATTCCACTTTGTGTATTGGTTAAATCTAAAATTCTAGACAATAAAACTGGTCCAAATTCCGAAACCGTAGCACGCATACGCGTACCATCCTGCTCGGAAATAGTTAAAATTTCTATCGGAAATCCTTTTGCTGTAAAAGGTAAGCCTATCATTTCATGTCGCTCATCAATTTTAGGATGTCCTGGACTTCGCATTGCCAAACCACTCAAATCTCCTTTTACATCCATTAAAATTACCGGAACTCCTGCTTCGGATAAATTTTCGGCAAATACTTGCAAGGTTTTTGTTTTACCAGTACCTGTTGCTCCTGCAATTAAACCGTGTCGGTTTATCGTTTTTAAAGGTAATTTTACCAACAAATCGGTTACGGTTTCTTCGCCAAACATTCCTGCTCCTAAAGTTAAAAATTCGCCTTTTGCTGTATATCCCTTTTCAATAGATTGAATAAATTTTTCTTTTGTTGCCATTTTTTTGCTGTTTTGAGGCTGCAAGTTACCAAAAAAGATTGAAAAGAGCCTATTTCCGATTTGAATATCTATATTTGCAACCTAAAAAAATAAATCGTGCATACTAGTAACAAATTATCTATTGAAAAAGGAGAAATTTTACCATTAATGGAAGAGTTTTACACCATTCAAGGTGAAGGCTATTTTTCAGGAACAGCTTCGTATTTTATCCGAATCGGTGGTTGCGACGTTGGTTGCCATTGGTGCGATGTTAAAGAAAGTTGGAACGAAAAATTACACCCTGCAACACCAACCGATACGATTGTAAAAAACGCTTCAAAATACGGAAATATTGTCGTAATTACTGGTGGAGAACCTTTAATGTGGAATATGGAGTACATCACAAAAGCTCTAAAAAATATTGGCAAAAACACACATATAGAGACCTCTGGTGCATATAAATTATCTGGTGTTTGGGATTGGATTTGCCTTTCGCCAAAAAAAACAAAATTACCTTTACAAGAAGTCTATGACCAAGCAAATGAATTAAAAATGATTATCTATAATAAAGATGATTTTAAATTTGCTACGGAACAAGCCAAAAAAGTTTCGGCAAATTGTAAGTTGTTTTTACAACCAGAATGGTCAAAACGAGATAAAATGACTCCGTTAATTATAGACTTTGTAATGAATAATCCACAATGGAAAATATCCTTACAAACACATAAATACTTAAATATTCCGTAAATTTTACAAAAAAAATTTTACGGAATAGTTTTTGTTTATTACCTTGCAGACTTTAATACAATTATTATACAATTATGAAAAAAATATTTCTATTAGTATTTGTTACACTTTCGTTAAATTCCTTTGCTCAAAAAGATGCGGAATTCGATAAAATTGCCATGCAATTAATGTATGCAAAAAACGGAATGGGAACAGTTGACAACATAGAGTCTAACATGCCAAATGGCGTTTCTGACACAAATAAACCTGCCTTTAAAAAAGCGTTAAGCGAAATGACTGCAAACTTTAAAAAACATGCGTTAACCGAATTACGTAGAAAATATTCTACTGCAGATTTAAAAGCTATTTACAAAGAATTTACTTCTGACGCCTTAATTTACGAAGAAAGAACAGTAGATTTTTTCCGGTTTTTTAGAAAATTAAAAGCGGAATTTTCACATGACGCAAAAGATTTGTATTTTCAGTATTCTGATAATTAATTTACTAATGTAACAATGGGTTTAATGTAACAATGTAGCAATGGAGTTAATGTAACAATGTGATTAATGTAACGATGTAGTAATGTGTTGATGTACTTGTTATTGCGAGGAAGGAACGACCGAAACAATTCGTTAATTATAAAATGTTTTTTAATCAAACAGCCTAATAAAGCCAATACAAATGAAAAAAATAATACAGACTAAAAATGCTCCTGCTCCAATTGGACCATACAATCAAGCAATTTTAGTAAATGATATTTTATACACTTCCGGTCAAATTGCCATAAATGTAACTTCAGGAGAATTGGTTCTAGATACCATCGAAGCAGAAACAAAACAAGTAATGGAAAATTTAAAAGCTATTTTAACAGAAGTTAACATGACTTTTGATGATGTTTTTAAAACTACCATTTTTTTGTCTGATATGCATAATTTTTTTAAAGTAAATGCTGTATATGGCTCCTATTTTAAAGAGGATATTGCTCCTGCAAGGGAAACGGTTGAAGTTGCAAACTTACCCAAATTTGTACATGTTGAAATTTCAGTTCTTGCAACAAAATAAGATCATGCAAGAAACACGAATAAACAAATTTTTAAGCGAAGTTGGTTATTGCTCTAGACGTGCTGCAGATAAATTACTCGAAGCAGGTAGAATAACCATAAATGGAAAAATTCCAGAACTTGGCACTAAAATATCTAAAAATGATATTGTAAAAGTAGACGGTAAATTAATTAACAAACCTAAAAAAACAAATGTCTATCTTGCTTTTAACAAACCCATCGGAATCGTTTGCACAACCGATACACGAGTAGAAAAAAACAATATTATTGATTATATAAATTATCCTGAACGTATTTTTCCTATCGGAAGACTAGACAAACCAAGCGAGGGCTTAATTTTTTTAACCAACGATGGCGATATTGTAAATAAAATTTTACGAGCAAGAAACAATCACGAAAAAGAATATATTGTATCGGTAAATAGACCTATCACTAGTGATTTTATCCGAAAAATGCAAAATGGAATTCCGATTTTAGATACCGTTACTCGTAAATGTGTTGTGGAAAAAATAAATAAAAACACCTTTAAAATAATTTTAACACAAGGTTTAAATAGACAAATCAGACGTATGTGCGAATACTTAGATTATCGTGTTACAAAATTAAAACGAGTACGAATAATGAATGTAAAACTAGACATTCCTGTAGGAAGCTATCGCGATTTAACAAAAGCCGAATTAACCGAAATCAATCGTTTAGTAAAAGATTCGTCTAAAACTATTTAGGTATCTTTAAAACAAACGTTTATCAGGTAATTTTCGTTGATCGTATTTTAAATCGCTTAAAGTAGAGGCTTTTACACCAATAAAAAAATAATACGAAGCTGTTGCTCCAAAAGGTGTCCACGAAAAATTCATACGCCAACTATCTAAATCCCTAGCAAAACCAAGTCTTGTATAAGAAAGTCCTTTATTTTTAAAATCGTATCCAGAGCTATACGTAATATTCCATTTTGGTGTTAGTTCTAAACTTCCGTTAAAACGAAGAGTATTTCTTGAAATTTCCTTTTCTCTTCGCATATTTGAATATCCTATACTATAATCCAAACTTAATTTCCAAGGAATTTTAGCATAAAAGAGTTTTACATCTTTGGTTTCCTTTTTATTTTTAGATTTTGCTTGACTTCGTTTTTTTGCACCAATATTTGCTCCAAACATATCGTTTTCATTATTGGAATTACTTTCTTTTTTATTTGATTTTTTCTTTTTAAACGTATCGTTTGACAAATTAAAACGTGCAGTTAAATTTGCGTTAGTTAATCTAAATAAACTTCCTCCGTTATTAATATTAAAAGTGTTAAAACGTTTTCCGTTTACATCAATAGCATACGGATCTAAAGCTGCACTAATATTTAAAGCAAGATTATCAAATAATTTTGTTGAAGCTGTCATACTAACAGGTTGCCAACGCAAACTATCTGCTTCTAAATTATAACTAGTTGAAAAATCTAAATTATTTAATAAAATTATTTTTTTATAATCCGTTTTTGTTGAGTCTTTTGCTTGCACTTTTGCTTCAAACATATTACGTAAAGCAAAAGATAAATTTTGCGAAACAGTACGGTTTGGCTGTCCGTAAATCCCTCTTTCAAAAGGAGAATACTCTTCGGTATTACCTAATTCATCTTTTTGAACAACATCGTAATAAAAATTAAAATCAGGTGAATATCCATAAGACACAGAAGGTTTTACAGTATGACGAATTGCTTTTAGTCTTCCTTTTTTAAAGGTAAACATTCCATAACGTGTTGTAGAAGCACTCACACTACCAGAATACGTTCTAAAAGTTTTAAAGCCATTTATAGTATCTATTTCAATTTTATTGGTTGTAGCATTCCAAGTTTTATGTAGTGTTTTTAAATACCAAACATCTTTATAATTAACACTTGGCGAAATTGTTATATATTTAAACGCTTTAATATTGGTACTTAAAGCCAAAGTATGTTGCATACCTGAACGTGCATTATCAAACATTTGTTTTTTTAAAAAATCGGTATCATTGGTTATTACTTCATTTCGCATAGACATACCATATGTAAGACCTATTTGCTGAATTGGATTTTTCTTAACACCATTTTTTGGAGCAAAAGGATACAAACGATCCATATTTACCGATAAACTTGGTAAAGACATGTTAATATCCTCTGTATTGGTATTTTGCGAATGTGTTACACCTATATTCATGCTAAATGGTGTATTTACAAAGTTTTTAAAATAATTTATGGAGGAACTTAAATTGTTATTTAAATAACTAGGTGTAGCTAATTCATTTAAAGATTGTCTAAAATATTTACTGGTTCCAAAATTTACAGAAGCTGAAAATCTTGAATTTGGACTTGCTTTTTGATCTTGATTATGCGACCAAGTTATATTAAAATTACTAGTTTTTGTATAATTAGACAAACCTCTCTGACCATTTATAATATTTTCTATACGTAAGCCAAACCTTCCGTTAAATTTATACCGAATTTTATAACTTGAATTTACACGCATTCCCCAAGAACCATTGGTATAAATATCTCCTGTTAAAGCTAAATCTACATAATCGTTAATTGCAAAGTAAAATCCTCCATTTTGCAAAAAATAACCACGATTATTATCCCCCCAAGTTGGTAGTAAAAGTCCTGAAGTCCTCCCTTTAGAAAGTGGCACATAAAAAAACGGAAATACAATTGGCGTTGGTACATCTGCAAGATACAATTGGCTTTTACCTCCAACTACTTTTTTATTTGGTACTACTTTAATATTATTAATTGCTATATAATAATCTCGTTTTTTCTTTTGCGATGTAGTTACCTCTGCACGATTCATATAAATAGTAGAATCATTTTCTCGTTTAGTCATAATCGAACGAATTAACATACCATCTTGTTCTGTATCTACATTATAAATAACTGCTTTTTTGGTTTTGAAATTATAAATTAACGAATCTTGTTCCGATTCTTGTAATCCTTGTTTAAAAGTTGGACGTTGAATGTACGTTCCTGTCGAATCTATAATTCCTTTTGCATACGCTAAATTCCTTTTGTAATCAATAATAATGATACCTGATTTTAATTCAATATCTTTATAATACAACTCTGCTTCGTTATACAAAGTTGCCATTCGTTTAATAAAATCGTTGTGTTTATAATCTTTTGCTGCATCCTTAATTACAGCTTCCAAACGCTCTTTTGGTAAAGAAACCGTATCGGTTTTTACGCTATCGTTTTTAACCAAAAGAGCTTCTTTTTTAATATTTTCTTTTTTAATTATTTTCGGTTTTAAAGATTTCTTTACAGGAATATCTTGTCCGTAACTAAATATAATTCCTATAAAAGAAAATAAAAATAAGAAAAGTATGTTATTATATCTTGTATGCAACGCTTTAAATTGTATTTTTGTACTCAAAACCACCAAAATGGTTTGGTTTTTGAATACCATTTAACGAAGCCAAAAATAACTAAAAATAATTGATGACATCCCAACAAAATACTAAAATTTCAATAAAGTTTACAAAACGGATACTTATACTATTTATTTGTGTTAATTTGGTATCGTATGCACAAAATTCTAAGTTTTCGGTAGTTTTAGATGCTGGACATGGTGGAAAAGATGTCGGAACGGTAGGAAACAAACGATACAAAACCTACGAGAGTCATATTGCTTTAAACGTTGTTTTAGAAATTGGCAACCTTTTAAAGAAAAATAACGATATAAAAACTATCTATACACGAAAAACAAAAGTTTTTATTCCACTACATAAACGAGGTGATATTGCCAACAAAGCAGATGCAGATTTATTTATTTCGGTACATTGCAATTCAGCATCGACAAATGCTTACGGAACAACAACGTACGTTTTAGGTATGGGAAAAACAGCAAAAAACTTTGAACTTTCTAAACGAGAAAATGATGTAATTTTATTAGAGGATGACTACGAAAAACATTACGACTACGACCCTAATTCTCGCGAATTCATCATCGGACTAAAATTAATGCAAGAAGAATACCAAGACAAAAGCATTGAATTTGCTCAGATTGTTCAAAATAAATTTGTAACCGTTGCCAAACGAAAAAATCGTGGTGTAAACCAAGGTAATTTAGCTGTACTATACGATTCTTATATGCCAAGTGTCTTGATAGAAATAGGCTTCTTAACTAACAAAAAAGAAGAAGATTTTTTACACACTAAAGCAGGACAAAAATTAATTGCAAAAGCAATTTACAAAGCAATTATAACTTACAAAAACCGAATAGAAAATAATAGTATAGATACCGAATCCGACATTGTAGAAACCAAAATTAAAGCAGTTACTGGCTCTAGTACCTATAAAGTTCAAATTGCAACTAGCCGCAACAAAATTGAACCTAAATCATATAATTTTAAAGGTTTACAAAATGTAGAGCGTAAAAAAGTAGGTTCTGTTTATAAATATTATTACGGAAACACAAACAGCTTAACCAAAGCTAGAGAACTTCGCAAAAGCGTTATCAAACTTTTTAAAGATGCTTTTATTAAAAAATTTACCGAAAAAGTTACTATTACTGAAATTGAAGAAGCTATAGATAAACCTAAAACTGTTAAAACAAAATCAAAAATTTTTAAAGGCATTGATTTTAAAGTACAAGTTACTTCTAGCTTAAAAAAAATAGCAACCAAATCGTATAATTTTAAAGGTCTTAAAAATATGGAAGTTGTAAAAGTTGGTAAACATTACAAATACTATTATGGTAAGACTCCAGATTTTAATTTAATCAAAAAAATGCGGAAAGAAGCTGTTGCAAAAGGTTACTCTGATGCGTTTATTGTTGCAATAAAAAACAACAAAAAAGTGTCGGTTAGTAAAGTTTTAAAAGGTTTAATTAAGTAATTAATTTAATTATTTTTCTTGCTCGTGTTTGATAACCTATACTCTCTTTTGGTATGTTTTGAACTAAAATTTCTTTTAATTCGCAATGAATCCAAGATTCTTTCAAACCCAAATAATATAATGTTTGCATACTATAAACTTTAACTGCTATTTTATGTTTTGAAATCATCCAGTCTAAAGTTGTTTCTATAATTCGTTTTATGTTTTCAGTACCTATTTTGTTTAAAGTATTGTTTTTGTAATGCTCAGTAATAAGCATTTCTAAAACTTTTGCAATCGGACGAACAGCACTTCCATAATGTACTTTAGAAATGTTTTTAGTGAAGTAAACCAAATGTTTAGATAACCAAAGCATTTTTTCTTTACAAACGAATTCTAATATCCAAGCAGCTTTTATAGAAGTTTTGTTATTTACATCAAAAACTATTTCCAATAATGGCTCAAAATTTTCATTGCTTTCTAAAACTAAATTTGCAACACGAAGTCTGTTTACTCGCGCAGCGTTTATCACGGATAATTCAGCAAGTAATTCGGTTTTAGTCATACGATTTAGCCGTTAATAGCAACTACTTTTTCCACTTTATTTGGTAAAACATTTTTTAAAGTTGCTTCAATTCCGTTTTTAAGCGTAATTGTAGAAGATGGACAACCGCTACAAGCACCTTGTAAAACAACTTCTACACATTTAGATTCTTTAT
This sequence comes from uncultured Flavobacteriaceae bacterium, assembly GCA_947311745.1. Taxonomy (GTDB): domain Bacteria; phylum Bacteroidota; class Bacteroidia; order Flavobacteriales; family Flavobacteriaceae; genus S010-17. The sequence continues at coordinate 12,259 of CAMZLT010000181.1, forward strand.
CATAAGACTGAAACATAATGTTTCCACCATCCGCAGTTACAGCAGGTTTTATATATTCGTTTAAAACGGAAATAATTTCTTTAGAAACAGCATCAACTACTTTATTTTCGGTATTTGTTTTTTCAAAAACGACTACTTCTTTTGGCTTATAATTTTTAGTTACTAAAGGCTTTTCATCTTGCAAATATTGACGAATATACGAACGCATTTCGTTAAGTATTTCAAACCATTCTATAGCATCACTTTTTGCAATAGATATATAATTTTCCGAAATAAAAATCTCTTTAATTTCATAACGATTAAACAATTCTTTTGCAATCGGAACTTCCGTAGCTTCATCAATACTAAGCACTTCTATCATTTGTTTGGATAAAAACTTATTACAAACAAATTTAGTAACATTCGGGTTTGGTGTGCTTTCGGCATATACCTGAATTGCTACTTTCTGCACTTCCGCTTCTTTAGTAAAAACCGAACCATAAGCTTGTATGTATTTTTCAATCATTGCCTTAAGTTCCTCTTGCACATCTTGCCATTCTACTATTTTATATCGTTCAATAGCAATAAAATTTGCCGAAATAAATACTTTTTTAACAAATGGTAAATAAAATAATTGTTGTACTAACATAGAATTTTTAGCATCCTCTACATTATTATATTCAAAACTATCCTTTGTAAGCATCGAATCGCTAACAAATTGCATAATAGAATCGTTTTCGGTACGTTCAATATGTATCATAATATTATTTTTTTGCAAAAATAGGAAATACTTCTAGTTTATTCTTATATATTTGAACATTAATTATCCCTTAACGCATTATGTCTAAACATTTTTATTTCATACTACTATTTATAACTATAACAAGTACTTTATTTGCACAAGGTACACGTTGCGATACTGCAGATCCGTTTTGTAGCGATGCTGCGTTTTCCTTCCCTAACAATTTCTCTGGTGTTACTGCTGAAACAGGCCCAGATTATGGCTGCTTAACTACTGTTCCAAATCCTGCTTGGTATTTTTTATATATTAATAACAATGGCACATTAAATTTTAGCATTAGTCAAGTAGATTTAGCAGGAAATCCAATTGATGTAGATTTTATTGCTTACGGTCCTTTTTCCGATGTAAATACGGCTTGTGCCACACAGTTAACTGCATTAAATACGGTTGATTGCAGTTACTCGAATAGTGCTACAGAAAATTTTACAATTGCAAATGCAAATAGTAATGAATACTACCTTGTATTAATAACAAATTTTGCAGGACAACAAGGTAATATCACTTTTCAACAAACCAATGCAGGACAAACTGGTTCAGGAACAACAGATTGCTCTATAATTTGTACTGTAGATTTAGTTCCTGATGAAACGGTTTGTATAGATACCGATTTTACAATTACTACAACACTTGGTAATTCTGCTATGGAAGCCTCTGCAACTTATAAATGGTATAAAGATGGTGTACTACTTCCAAACGAAACAAATAGTACATTAACGGTTTCGTCTGCAACAGAACAAACAAATATCTATTCTATTGAAGTAAATGCAGATGATTGCCAAAGCAATGCTACCAACCAAGTTTCTATTACCTTTTCTAATCCCTTTACTACTTTAGAAGTAACAAATATTAACGAATTAAACGCTTGTGATGATGCAATAACAGGAGTTGCTACGTACAATTTAAGAGATAATGAACTTCAAATTTTAAACGGAAATTTAGCAAGTGATTTTAGATTTACCTACTATAGGGATGCTAATTTTATTTTGCCAATAGATAATCCAGAATCGTACGAAAACAACCTTTTAGGCGAAACAATTTATGTAAAAATTGAATCTACAACTTTAGATACGTGTTATGAAACAGCAAGTTTTTCGGTAAATAAAATTATTTCCCCAAGATTTGACATTATAGAAAGTCAAATTATTTGCACCAACATTTCAACAGATACCGTCACTTTTACTGCTGAAAACCCATTATTAAACACCTATGAGTATTCTTGGAAAGACGAAAACGACGTAGAAGTAAGTACAAGTAATAGTTTTATATCAAACATACCTGGAATTTATACTGTAACCGCAACAGACAATAGTACTCCTTTTACATGTACAACTACAAAAACATTTGAAATTATAGGTATAAACGCAGCAGTAATAACCGATACCATTATTAATGAATACTACGTAAACGATGTATTTTCATTAGAAATACTAATTACAGGATTAGGCGAATATGAGTTTGCTCTAAACGATCCAAACGGCACATATCAAGATGAAAATAAATTTACAAATTTATTACCTGGAATTTATACAATATATGTGCGTGAAAAAAACGGTTGTGGTATAACTGAAAAAGAAATAGCAATATTTGGATTTCCAAAATTTTTCACTCCAAATGATGATGGTATTAATGATATATGGACAATAAATGACATCCGTTTTTTACCAAATGCAAAAATCACTATTTACAATCGTTTTGGTATGGTGCTTTACATATTCCAACCCTCTGACAATCAAGGATGGAATGGTACTTTTAACGATAAATTACTTCCTCCGACAGATTATTGGTTTACCGCAGAAATGACCAATCGTTTTGGAAAACCAATACTTAGAAAAGGACATTTTTCTTTAATTAGGTAATATTATTTTTTTAAAATCGTTATAGAAGTATAAAAATTTATATATTTGACAAATTTTGAATAAAAACTATTGACAATCTCTAATTTTGAATAAAATTTTACAATGAAAATAACCAAAATAACCCTCATACTACTTGCGTTTTTCTTTATTAACAAAGTGAATTCTCAAGAAACCCTACCGGTTTATTCGGATTACCTATCAGACAATGTATATTTACTACATCCCGCAGCAGCAGGAATTGGTAACTGTGCAAAATTACGTTTAACACATCGTAAACAATGGGTTGGTAGCGACGAAGCCCCACAATTACAAACTCTAAGCTACCATTCGCGTATGAGTGCCGAATCTAATGTTGGTTTAGGAGGAATTATATTTAAAGATCAAAATGGTTTTCATTCGCAAATTGGTGCTGCCGCAACTTTTGCATACCATATTAATATGGGAGGGCGAGAATTTAACCAATTATCTTTTGCAATATCTGGAATGTTCTCAGAAAATAAAATTGATGAAACCAACTTTATCTTACCAGGAGAATTAAATGATCCTGTAATTACCAACTTAGTTAGAGCCGAAAATTATTATAATGCTGATTTCGGAATGGCATATCATTACAAAACAGGATTTGCTTATTTAAGTGTTAAAAATTTATTGCTTAGTGCTAGAAATTTAGAATCAATCACTTACGAATCATTAAACTTAAGAAGATATATTACAACTATTGGTTATTTCTTTGATAATGAAAATCCAAATAAATTAAAATTTGAACCATCTATAACAGCTCAGTTAATTGAGTACAACCAAAGTATATTTGTAGATTTTAACCTTAAAGCATACCGAAAATTGGCAAATGACAATACGCTTTGGGCTGCTGTTTCGTATAGACGAGGATTTGACGGCAATAAAATTGAGGAATTGTCGCAATTCACTCCAATTATTGGTATAAATCTAAATAAAGTGATGATATCATATACATACACACATCAATTAGGTAAATACGTTTATGCAAACGGTGGCTACCATCAATTTACTTTAGGACTAGATGTTTTCTGTAAAACACCAAGACTTTCTGCTTGTCCTAATGTAAATTCAAATTTTAGATAAATTCAAAATACATATAATAAAGCCTTGCGCAGTAACGTAAGGCTTTGTTATTTTATAAAAACTCTATTTCTTTAATTTCAAATTCCTTAACGGAATCATTTTTTAGAGTAACCAACAATTTACCTTGATTTGTAATTCCTTTAATTTCACCTTTAAAAATTTCCTCTTTTGATTTAAAAGAACTCAGTGTATTCAATAAATACAACTCTTTTAAATACCTATCTTTCAAAATTGAATACCCCTTATTTTCCAATATTAAAACTTCCTCTTTTAGCACTTTCAAAAAATTAGAAAGTAAAACATCTAAATCATAGCTTTTATTGGTTTTTAATTTTAAAGAAGTAACCTTTGATAAATACTCGGAAAAAACC
>CAMZLT010000182.1 GCA_947311745.1 uncultured Flavobacteriaceae bacterium
CTGCCATACAACCAGTTCCGGCAGCAGTTACCGCTTGACGATATTCTTTATCTTGCACATCACCAGCAGCAAAAACACCTGGCAGATTTGTCTTAGTAGATTTTCCTTTAGTAATTAAATAGCCCGTTCCGTCCATATCTAAAATACCCTTAAAAATATCGGTATTTGGTTTATGACCAATAGCAATAAAAACACCAGTTACTTCAATCTCTTTTTTATCTTGTGTCTTATTATTAAACACACGCACACCTTCAACAACTTGTTCACCTAAAACCTCATCAATTTCAGTATTGTATAATACTTCAATATTTTTAGTATTTGCAACTCTTTTTTGCATTGCCTTTGAAGCACGCATAAAATCTTTTCTAACCAACATTGTAACTTTATTACAAATATTTGCTAAATAAGTAGCTTCCTCTGCAGCAGTATCTCCTGCTCCAACAACAACAACATCTTGCCCTTTATAGAAAAAACCATCACAAGTTGCACAAGCCGAAACACCTCCACCAATTAAGCGTTGTTCACTCTCTAATCCTAAATATTTTGCCGTTGCTCCTGTACTAATAATTACCGTTTCTGCCTCAATAACTTTTTCTTCGTCAACTATAACTTTATGGATTCCGCCAACTTCTTTGCTAAATTCTACTTTTGTAACCAATCCAAAACGGACTTCTGTACCAAATCGTTCGGCTTGTTTTTGCAAATCCTCCATCATCTTTGTACCATCCGTTCCTTCTGGATAGCCAGGAAAATTATCTACTTCGGTTGTAGTAGTTAATTGTCCTCCCATTTGCATACCTGTATAAACCACTGGTTTTAAATCTGCTCTAGAAGCATATATTGCTGCTGTATATCCTGCAGGACCTGAACCCACAATTAAACATTTTATTCTTTCTACTGTATCTGACATAATTTTTATTTTTTTTTGAATTGCAAATTTAGTTAAAAATATTAATTGATTTATTTTCTTTTAATTTATGTAATAATAGTTACATTTTACGACTAATACAAAAAGTATATTTGCCGCTTTAGACGAAAATATTTTTATAAAATTACAAATTATTTATGGAATTCAATCCAAAAAAAGCAACCTATACTGTTTTAGATAATAAAGAACAATTAGATAAGATACTAAAAGAAAATCTTGGTGTATTATTATATTTTTCAAAAGTTACCTGTAATGTAGGAGGAGCTTTAGAACCTAAAATTATTGAATTATTAGAAAACGAATATCCTAAAATTCCGTTTTACTTTGTAGATATGAATAAAACTCCAGATATTGCTGCCGCATATACCGTTTTTGTAGAACCAACAGTTATTGTTGTCTTTGACGGAAAAGAAACAATACGTAAAAGTCGTATTTTTAGTATTGCAGAATTATCCGATGCTATTAAAAGAATTTACAATATTGCGTTTTAGTAAAAAAATAAAAATAAAATATGTTAATTATAGAATTAAATTATATATTTGCATCCGATTTCAAATTCGGGGTGTAGCGTAGCCCGGTTATCGCGCCACGTTTGGGACGTGGAGGCCGCAGGTTCGAATCCTGCCACCCCGACAAAAAAAAAGCAATCTATTTAGATTGCTTTTTTTTATTTCTATTACCCTGAAATCCGCGTCGTTTATTTTTTGAATTACTTGTGTTTTTAGAATTTCGTGGTTTTCTACGAGAATTATTTTGTCCTTTTGGTTTTGGTAATTCATTTTCAGGAGTGGTTGCACTAGGTTCAAAACCTTCAATTATTGTAAAATTAATTTTTAATTTTAATAATTTTTCAATTCCTCTTACATAATCAATTTCATCACTACTAACTAACGATATTGCTTCACCATTTGCTCCTGCCCTACCAGTCCTACCAATTCTATGTACATAATCTTCTGAAATATTTGGTAATTCAAAATTAATTACATGTGGTAATAACGGAATATCTAATCCTCTTGCTGCAATATCTGTCGCAACCAATACACGCACATCACCAGACTTAAATCCTGTCAACGCCTTAGTTCGTGCTCCTTGACTTTTATTACCGTGAATTGCAGCAGCAACAATTCCTTTTGCAGCCATTTTTTTTGTTAGCTTATTTGCTCCATGCTTGGTTCGTGTAAATACTAAAACTTGTTGCCAATCGCCTTTTTTAATTAACGATATAATCAAATCGGTTTTTTTAGACTTATCCGTTCGATAAAACTTCTGAACTATTTTATCTGCCGTTGTGTTTTCTGGAGCTGCTTCAACTAATTTTGGATGTACCAAAAATTCGTTTGCCAATCTTTTTATTTCTTTTGAAAAAGTTGCAGAAAACAATAAATTTTGTCTTTTTTTAGGTATTAAGGCTAATATTCGTTTAATATCTCGTAAAAAACCCATATCCAACATTCTATCTGCTTCGTCTAATACTAAAATTTCAACATTTTTAAGCGATAACAAACCTTGGCTTTCTAGATCTAACAACCTACCTGGTGTTGCAACTAAAATATCTACACCTTGTCTTAAGGTTGCTATTTGCGAAGCTGGTTTTACACCACCAAAAATTACAGTAGCACGTAAAGGCAAATTAACCGAATATTCTTTGATGTTAGCATAAATTTGTGCTGCTAATTCTCGTGTTGGTGTTAATATTAACGAACGTATTGGTCGTTTTTTTTGTATGTTTTTTTTAGAGAGTAGTTCTAAAATTGGCAAAGTAAATCCTGCTGTTTTACCAGTTCCTGTTTGTGCTGAAGCAAGGATATCGTACCCTTGTAAAATTAACGGAATGGCTTTTTCTTGAATTACAGATGGCTTTTCATAGCCTTTATCTGTAACTGCTTGTACTATATTTTTGGATAATCCTAAAAGATTGAATGACATAAATTAAATTAATAGTGATTTTTAAAGTCTAATCGGATGATTTAGACATAATTACGGAAACCATTTCTACATCACCTCCGATTGGAGGATTTATTTTAGAAATGGATACTTGGGCAAAGGTAACCAATATTTCTTCATTAAGTATCCTATTTAATATTTTATCTGCTACGGTTTCTAACAATTTTGCACGAACACTCATTTCATCTAACACAATTTTATTTAACGAAACATAATCAACAGTATCTTTTAAATTATCGGTTTTTGCCGATTTTTTTAAATTCGCTTCAATAGTTAAATCCACACGATAGTCTGAACCAATATGTCCTTCTTCTATTAAACAACCATGATATGCGTAAACACGAATGTTTTCTAATTTTATTTTTCCCATTTTTTTAAAATATTTTATTTCTTATTTTTATTTGTTGATAAAACAAAAATAGAATTAAATTAGCAGCATAAAAATACATTTATTTTATGAGATACCGTGAAAAATTTATATTTGCTTCCTTTTTAATTATTGGATGTATTTTAGTTTTGTCTGTTTATTGGCAACCAATACTTTGGAGTTTTGTACTATTACTTCCACTTATGGCAATGGGATTTTATGATTATTTTCAAAAAGCACACACAATACGACGAAATTTTCCGTTAATTGGTAGAATGCGATACGTTTTAGAGTCTATCAGACCTGAAATTATGCAATATTTTGTAGAAACCGATACCGAAGGACGACCATTAAATCGGATTTTTAGATCCATGGTGTATCAACGTGCAAAAAAAGCAAATGATACCGCTCCGTTTGGTACGCAAATGAATGTGTATCGTGCTGGTTACGAATGGATGGATCATTCTATGTATGCAATAAACAAAGAAATTACGGAATTTCCTAGAGTAAAAATTGGCGGAAAAGATTGCAAACAACCCTACAATGCTAGTTTACTAAATATTTCAGCAATGAGTTTTGGTTCGCTTAGTAAAAATGCGGTTATGGCAATGAACAAAGGTGCAAAACTTGCTGATTTTGCTCAAAATACTGGCGAAGGAGGACTTAGTCCACATCATCTAAAATACAAAGGTGATGTAATTTGGCAAATCGGAACTGGGTATTTTGGTTGTAGAAACGAGGATGGCACTTTTAATGCCAAAACTTTTCAAGAAAATGCTAGCAAGCCACAAGTAAAAATGATTGAAATTAAAATTTCGCAAGGTGCAAAACCTGGTCATGGTGGAATTTTACCTGCAGTAAAAAACACACCTGAAATTGCTGCTATCAGACATATAAAACCACATATGGATGTGCTTTCACCTCCTTCGCATAGTTCGTTTAGCAATCCGTTAGAATTTATGGCGTTTATTAAACAATTACGTGATTTAAGTAACGGAAAACCTATTGGCTTTAAATTGTGTATTGGTAAAAAACAAGAATTTATAGATATTTGTAAAGCAATGCTTAAAACTGGAATCAAACCAGATTTTATTGCCATTGATGGTGGTGAAGGTGGTACAGGAGCTGCTCCTGTAGAATTTTCTAATTCTATGGGAATGCCTTTACGTGAAGGCTTAGTCTTTGCCCACGATACTTTAATTGGTTTTGATTTACGAGATGAAATTAAACTTTTTGCTTCTGGAAAAATTATTTCGGGTTTTCATATGGCACGAGCAATGGCTTTAGGTGCTGATGTATGTTATACTGCACGAGCAATGATGCTTGCAACGGGTTGCATTCAAGCATTACAATGTAATACAAACACATGCCCTGTCGGTGTTGCCACACAAAATAAATCGTTAATGAAAGGTTTAGATGTTAATGATAAAGGGCAACGCGTTGCTAATTTTCATCAAGAAACAGTCCATAGTTTTTTAGAATTGGTGCATGCTGCTGGACTACACCATCCAAAGGAAATTACACGAAACCATATAAACCGACGAATTGGTATGCACAAAGTTGCAAAATACAGCGAAATTTATCCGAATTTCATTAAAGGATGCCTGTTAGAATCTAAAACCAGACCGCTACATTACCAACAATTTTTTAATAATTAAATCGACTATTTTTTAAATTATGGAATTAATTTTTCTTGGTACTGGCACTTCAAAAGGCATCCCTATTATAGGCAGTACACATCCTGTTTGTTTGTCTACTGATGTTAAAGATAAGCGTTTACGTGCTTCGGTTGCCATAAAATGGAATAATTTTACGTATATTATAGATTGTGGACCTGATTTTAGAATGCAAATGTTACGAGAAAATATATTTAAAATTGATGGTATATTATTTACACACGAACATTCGGATCATACTGCTGGTTTAGATGACATTAGACCTATTACACAAAAATTTGACGATTTACCTATCTACACGTACAAAAGAGTATTACAAGATTTAGAAAACCGATTTAATTACATTTTTACTACCGAAAATAAATACCCTAGTGCTCCTAGCGTAATTTCTAATTTAATTGATGAAAACCCCTTTTTACTTGGCGATATTTTGGCACAACCAATACAAGTAATGCACGGAAAATTACCTATTTTCGGCTATCGTTTTGATAAAATTGCGTACTTAACAGATACAAGTTTTATAGAGGATTCAGAAAAAGAAAAATTACTAGATTTGGATATTTTAGTAATAAATGCTTTGCAAATTAAAGAACATCCTACACATTTCAACCTTGAAAAAGCCTTAGAATTAATTGCTACTGTTAAACCTAAAAAAGCATATATTACACATATTAGCCATAAATTAGGTTTTCATAAAGAGGTAGAAAAAACCTTACCAAAAAATGTTTTTTTAGCGTATGATGGTTTGCGTGTTGAAACAGATTAACCGTAAAATTTCACTTAATTAATTTTGTTTAGATGTGGAATTAAAAACCGAAAAAACATCTAGTATTTCAAAAGATTTTAAATGAACTAGATGGAATTCTATTTTAACAAATTACTTTTCTTCAGAAATATTTTCAGAAGTCTTTTCATTTTTTAAGGTATCGGTCGCTTTATTAATTACATTTTCAGTAGATGCCACGGCTTTAGAAGTAAAATCTTTCCCTTTATCTAAAATCTCACTACCAACTTCCTTTACCTGTGTAACTTTTTCATCAATAAAATCTGGAGCTTTATCTGCTAATTCCTTTCCTTTCTCTAGAACCTCTGTTCCGATTTCTTTTGATTTATCTACAACATCATCAATAATATCACTAGTATTATCTAATAATTCCCTACCAACAACCTTTGCATCTTTTGCAATTTCCGCACCTTTTTCTAGTAAATCTTCGCCTACTTCTTTTGCTTTATCCAATACATCATCTGCAATATCCGAAGCATTTTCTGCTAGATCCTTACCGATTTCAACAGCTTCATCAGCTACTTTTTTTGTTTTTTTAAATAGTTTGTCAAAAAATCCCATAGTAATAAATATTATTTTGTTAGCCTACAAAGATACAACATTATCATATAAAAAATGTACACATAATCCTTTCTATACAAAGAGAAATTTTTATCTTTGCTAATTCTTAATAAATAATTTA
>CAMZLT010000183.1 GCA_947311745.1 uncultured Flavobacteriaceae bacterium
AGTAACATCTGCGTTTTCATCACCATACATTACAGCTCCGTTTACATTAACTGTACCTAAAATAAAATTATATTTGTTAGTTTTAGCATATTCTTTAACAAAATCGTTTACTTCTTTAGATACTTTCTCGATACTTTTTTGGCTTTCTGCTTGCAATTGGTATTGAATTTGTTGGTTTAATTGTTGTAATTGTTGTTGCTCCTTCATTAAACTTTCGTAATTTTTACGTTGCTCTCTTTGCGACATTTTTTTGATTTTTGCATCAAATGCTTGTCCTAAACTTTGTAATTGTTTTTGTGCATCTTCTTGTTTTTTCTTTAATGTAACTTCTGCATCTTTTGTGCCTTGGTAATCTTGAATTAATTTTTCGGTATTTACATAAGCTATTTTTTGTGATTGCGTACAAGAGCCTAATACTATTACACTTAATAAAAGGATAACTAATTTTTTCATTTGTTTCTGATTTTTAATTTTAAAGCGACAAATGTACTATATATTTTAAAAAATCTATTAGATAATTCCATATATTTGCATCTAGTTTATATTGCTTTATGAAAATTATTTTTCTTTTATTTTTGAGTGTACTATTTTATTCGTGTTCTTATTTTTTACCAAAAGAAAATAAGCCTAAAACACAAATAGATACGATTGTAGATTATACTACAATTGATGCGTATCCGATACTACCAGAATGCGATGAAATTGCCTCAAAAGAACTTCAAAAAGCATGTTTTTATAAACTTTTAACTAAGCGTATTCAAAAAAAAATTGCACGAATTAATTTAAAATCAAATTTAAAAATCAACGATACTATTTCTATAAAATTTATAGTAGATGCAAAAGGTTTAGCTTCCATTAAATCCATACAAATTTCCGAAAGGATTAAAAATGAATTTAAAAATTTAGATAGTATTATTACAGTTAGTTTTGATGATTTACCGCAAATGAAACCTGCTTTAAAAAGAGGAATTCCTGTAAAAACAGAATATCGTATTCCTATTGTAATTATTATGGATTAAAACCGAATTGCTAATTTTTTAAATAAACGAAGTATTTCTACATACATCCAAATTAGTGTTACTAAAAAACCCCAAACTGCAACCCATTCCTTATATTTAGGTGCTTTGTATAATTGTTTGTCTAAGTAGTAAAAATCTAAAATTAACGAAAAAGATGCTGCAACACTTGCAATTAAAGTAAATAGTATAGAAAACCAAGAAGTTCCATATACCAAATTAAATGGAATATCAAACAATCTAAGTATAAAAGCAATAATATATATTGTGAAAATTGTAGCCATGGTACTGTATAAAATACTTCTAAATTTTTTAGTTACTACAACAATTTTAAGTTTGTATAAAAACAACATTACAAAAAAAGTAATAATAACAATAATAACGGCTTTTTGTGGCAAACCTTCAAAATGCTGGTTAGTATATGCCGAAAAACTTCCTAAAAAAAAACCTTTACTTATTGCATAAATCGGAACGGTAAAAAAAGCCCATTTGTGCTTGTATGAAGTTAAAACAGTAAAAAACAAAGCCGAAAATAATCCAATATAAATATACCATTTTACAGATTCGCCTTTATAAACCAAACGCCAAACGTAGCTAAACGATATGCTTACCAAGAGCAAACTGAAAAACATTTTAAACAAAACTCCGTTTAAAGTCATTTTATTTTTAGACACTTCTTTTTTCCAAAAAAAGGCATTAAAAACAGGGTTTGAAGTATAAAAACGCATTTTTTTTAATTTTTTATAAAAATACAAAATTTTATTATATCTTTGTTACATCATTACTAAAGCATATTTTATCAAAATACAGCTATGAAATGAGAAAAAGAAAATTGTATAAACGCTTTGACTTTTAGTTTTAGCGTTTTTTTTTTATATATTTAGACTTTACTGACTAAATATTAAAAAAATTATGTATTCATAGATGGTTTATGGAATATTGTTTGTTATAAAATTACTGGAGCTACTATTTGTAGTGTATTCAAAAAATTACAGAAATAACACCTACAAAAACACTTAAATAAATAAGTAAAAGCACTTTCCAAAAAGGATGTGCTTTTTTTAATTCCATAAAGTTAAAGGCAACTAATAAAAATTTTAATACTGACAAGATTAAAATAAGTATGCTAATTGCTTTTAATCCTGAAAAAATATTCGAAAAAACAGCAGTAGTACTTGTTAATACAAGTAAAGCAAGATAAGTGATGGTATATTTATTTTTCATAATTAAAACAATAAGTATAAAACAGGAAAAAGTAACAACCAAATTAAATCACACATATGCCAAAATGCAGCACTTGCTTCAAAATCCTCTAAAAGCGTTTTCCCTTTTTTAATCGAACTTGTTAAAGATACTAAAATTACCAATCCAACTAACACATGTATTACATGAAAAGCAGTTAGCAACCAATAAAAATTAAAAAAAGTATCGTATCCTAAAACATAACCTAAGGTTATTTTTTCATGATATTCTACCGATTTTAAAAGTAAAAAAAGAATACCTCCTAAAATAGTAAGGTTTAAATATAATTTTGACTTTTTTAGATTATTTGATTTAAATAATTGCAAAGAAGTTGCCATAAAAAAGCCACTTGTTAGTAAAAATAACGTATTTATCGCACCATAAGTTGTGTTTAAATGATTTGCCGATGTTTTAAATGCTTCGGTGTTTTCTTTACTACTTGCTACTAATACAACTATTGCAATCCCAAAAGTGAGTAATTCTAAAAAAATAAGAATCCACATTAAAATTCCTCCAGGAGGATAATAAATATTTTTATAATTTGTCTCTTTCATTTTGGCTAATCCCAATCGTTTAGTAGTCTTTTTTGTCCTTCTAATTTTTTTATATCGGTAACATCTTGCGACATTTCAATTACACCACGATATTTTTTATTTTTATCACGAATTGCAAAATATCTAATATGGATGGTTCTTCCTTTAAAATTTATCCAAAATTCGGCTACATCTTTTGTTCCTACTTTAAATTCTTCTACAATTCGTAAAACAAGATGCACACTTTTTGGAGGATGACAAAATTTCACCTCTCTACCAATAATTCCTTTACTTCTAGGAAACACTCTATCTTCCCCTCTATTATAAAATATAACTTTATCATTTTCATCTACATAAGTAATATCTACAGGTAAAAATTTAAGCAGCAGATTTACTTGTTCAGGTGTCATATATCCTTCGTCATAATGAAACGTATTTTCGGTTGAAAAGGATAATTTACGTTCTTTAAAATCTTTACTAGGATGAATATACTCTTCTTCAAGTGTTGGATATGGAGCAGGTTTGTTTGGTAACATCCAACCTATTTCTTCATCACCTGTATAAAATTCTTTCCAATCTGCTTCGGTTAAAAGCTCCATTGCATTCGGAAATAAGCGCGTATCCTCAATGATTAATAATCGTTTAATTCCTTCTATTAAATACGGAATATTTTCTACAATTTTCGTAATATTTTTTTCGGAATTATAAGCATTAAGCAATCGTATTTGATCACGTAAATTATCATGAAAAGACCACATTCCTTGACTTGGACCTTCCCAACCATGTTTTTCTAAATACGGAAAAAGTTGATTTTCCTTTCTTGCAAAACGTTTTTCAATAGTAGTAAGTTCATTAAAAAGATTAAAATATTTTTGAAAATCTTTTGTAGGATCTACGTCATATAATTCTACTAATACATCTTGAATTAGTGCACTTTCTTGGTAATAGATTTGTACAGGATGATTCTTAGGTAATTTTTCTACTTCAGGTAAAAAAGAGTTCATATTAGGTTTTAGTATTTTATTAATTCTGTAAAATTACAAATTAATAAAATACTAAAATATCTTTTATTTAGAAAATCCGTGTAACTAAAGTAACAATTACAGTTTTTATCTACAATCTAATAAAATTACAAGATTTTAAATCGCCAATTAAATTTATCCGCAGAACGATTATATTGAATATCCGTTAAATGTTTTTTAAACATATCTGCATAGCTGCTCTCTACTTTCGGAAGTGCAAATTCTTCATTTTTATAAGAAAATTTTACGATACGTGTAATTACCGCAGCAGTACCTGCACCAAAAATTTCTTTAAGTGAACCATTTTTCGCAGCTTCTTTTAACTCCTCAACCGAAACCCGTCTTTCCTCTACAGAAATACCCATATCTTTAGCTAAAGTGATAATACTTTTTCTGGTAACACCATCTAAAATACGTTCGCTTGTTGGAGCGGTTAAAAGTGTATCATTAATTCTAAAGAAAACATTCATCGTACCTGCTTCTTCTAAATACGTATGTGTAGAATCGGTCCAAATAATTTGATTAAAGCCTTTTTTAATTGCTTGTTGTGTTGGATAAAATTGAGCTCCGTAATTTCCAGCAGCCTTTGCAGCACCAACACCACCATTTGCAGCTCTACTATAATGTTCGGCAATTACTACATTAACATCTTTAGCATAATATTTACCTGAAGGTGAACAAATAATCATAAAAATATACTCATCGGATGGTGCAGCATAAATCCCATGACCACTTGCAATCATAAATGGTCTTATATATAACGAATTTCCTTCAGCAGTTGGAATCCAATCTTTTTCAATTTGTAGCAAGGTTGTTAAACCATCAAAAAATAATTCTTTAGGTAATTCTGGCATTTGCATACGAACTGCCGATTTATTTAAACGTTCTTGATTTTTGTCAGGTCTAAATAAAAATATATCATTATTAGCATCTTTATAGGCTTTCATTCCTTCAAAAATTGCTTGACCATAATGAAAAACACGTGTAGATGGATCTAAACTCAACGGTTGATATGGCGTTATTTTTGCATCTTGCCACTTACCATTTTTATAGGTACAGATAAACATATGATCCGTAAAACTAGAGCCAAATTTAAGGTTGTTTACACCATTTTTTGGTAGTTTAGACGTTTCGCTTTTTTCAATTTTAATATTCGTTAAAATATCTGTTTCCATAATGATAATATTTTTGCAAAAATACGTCATAATACTTGTTAAAAAAAATAATTAACGTTTTAGTTATTAACGAATTTTTTATTGATTTCTTATGTATTTTACATAAATATTTACGATTTTTGAACATATTTTAATACAAATCATGAAAAGAGAATTTTTTATAACTGCCGACGGTTCAACGAGTATTCATTTACCTGATTGGAACGAGCAATATCATTCAAAACATGGTGCCATACAAGAAGCATATCATGTTTTTATAGAAGCAGGTTTAAAAAAATTTTCCGATATGAGTACCCTTTCTATTTTAGAAATCGGATTCGGAACTGGTTTAAATGCTTTTATCACTTTTTTAGAAAGTGAAAAACGAAATTTAACTATTAGATATACTGGTGTAGAAGCTTTTCCGCTTAAAGCAGAAGTACATAAAAAACTAAACTACGTAACACAATTAAATGCAATTACATCGGAAGCCGTTTTTGCAAAAATGCACGATTGCTCTTGGGAAAAACAAGTCAAAATTTCAAAAAAATTCACCTTAACAAAAAGAGAACAAGATTTTAAAGATATTTCTGCTATTTCTGCATTTGATTTAATTTATTTTGACGCTTTTGGTGCAAGAGTGCAACCTGAATTATGGACAGAACAAATTTTTAAAATTATGTTTCGTACTTTAAAACTAAACGGAATTTTAGTTACCTATTCGGCAAAAGGTTCGGTACGACGGGCAATGTTATCTGCTGGTTTTTTTGTAGAAAAACTACCAGGACCAATAGGAAAAAGAGAAATGTTACGAGCTATAAAAAAGATAGATATAAAACCGTAAGTAACAAGCTAAAAAAACTTCTGAACTTAAAATTAAGACAAGGAAATTGAACAAAATATTCTCGTCAATAAAGTACTAACCGTTGGTAATTATCAAGATAAATTAACATTACATTTAAAATATAACTAAATTTTTAGTTTAAACTAAAAATTTAGTTATATTTGTTGCGTAATTAATATTTTATTCTATGAAGCATTTCCTTTTAACTATCGTTTTTTTATCGTGTAGCTTACTTACAGAAGCTCAAACAGCAAAATATTTTAAACATCTCGTTTTTCGAGAAACACCCTATTCTAAAACTGAAGGTAGAATAACCTTATCAGAAGACGAAAGTAAAAACACCAATCACTTTAAATTAAGTTATGACACATCTAATAGGCTAATTCTTATTGAATATCTATACAAGAACAATCTTATTAACTTAAATAGAACTGGTTTACTTGATGGTAAAAGAGCATTGGCATCAAAAACTAAAATAGAATATACAAAAAACACAGAAACACGAACGTTTTTTGATATTGATAATAAACCAACAAACAATGGAATGGGTGTGTTTAAGGAAATATATTCTTACAATAAAAAAGGAAAAAGAATTGGTTTAAAGTTTTATAACAAAAATGATGAGCCTATAAATAATAGCTGGAATATTTTTGAATATACGTGGAAACACGTTAATGACAATTCTGTATTAGAAACAAGAAAAGATGTAAATGGAGTAAATGTAACTATGCGACCTTATTATAAATTTTATAATGTGCTTTACAAATTCAATGATAAAGGATTATTACTTTCAATGAATAACGTAGATGAGAGATTGAATTTAATAAATGATAATACAGGAATTGCCACAGATAAAGCTACATATGATAAAAATAACAACCTCATTAGTTTTAAGTTTTTTAATGCTGAAAAGAAACCAGTAGTTGGTTCTTTTTTGGGAACAGCAGGAGGTTTTGCAACCTATGACAAAAACGGAAATTGCTTAAAATATGCAACAGTTGGTTTAGATGGAAACTACAAAATTAGTAAAAGGAGTAATGATGCTTATTCAAAGTATAAATTTGACAGCATTGGTAATTTAGTAGAACGAAATAGTTATGGTATCGATAACAAAATACAGATAAGGAGAGGAGTTGCAACCGTAAAATATATTTATGATAAAGATAATCCGAAACAGCTTTTAAAAACAGAATATTACCATACAATCCCAAACAAAATGGTTGAGGACTCTATTCTTAAAAATCTCAATAGCCAAATAGGAAAGGAAAAGTTAACCGAAGATTTTAACCAATTATTAGCAACGCTAAAAGATCATCCTTCACAGTTCGAATTTATTGATAAAGTATCTTTTGAGAAGCTTGTGAAAATTCAACGAAATAAATTAAAAGATTCTATGACTGTTAGGGAGTTTTATCAAGTAGCATCACCAATAGTTGCAAGTTTGGGTTGTTTACACACACGAATAGTCGATACTCGATTTTTTCGAACACCACATAAGTATTGGTTGCCATTAATTGTATGGTTTGAGAATGAAAAAATGTATGCAACAAACAATTGTGTCGAAAATATTGAAATGAATGCGGGTTCTGAAATATTAGAAATTAACGGAATCTCATCTAGTGAAATTTTGAAAACTTTAAAGTCAATAATTTCTGCTGATGCTTTTAATCAAAGTTTTTATAGAGGAGATTTGAATGTGAATTTTTTATATTACTACCACAGTTATTTTGGTTTTGATTCTGAATATAAAATAAAATTTAAACCTTACAATTCTGAAAAAATAATTACAACATCATTTTTTATTGATGAACCAACCCCTAATTACAAAGTAGAAATAAATAATAAACCAAGATTAGGCATAGAGATTAATAAAGAAAATAAAACTGCTATAATCAAGATTAAGAATTTTAATTTTTTCCCAAGAGGTAGACAAAATATTGATTTTTTTAAGGAGATGATAGATGATTATATGAAAAAAATAAAGGATGAAAATATAACTAAAGTGGCGTTTGATTTAAGAGGAAATAGAGGAGGAAATTCAGAATGCACAGAATAT
>CAMZLT010000184.1 GCA_947311745.1 uncultured Flavobacteriaceae bacterium
CGTCTTCTTTTGATGCGGAAACGCCTCTTTTATTATATCGATTAGTTGTGTCTTTTTTCATGTTGTGTTGTTTGTACAAAAATACATATAAACAAAAAAGTGTTTCTAAAATTTAGAAACACTTTTTTATATATTATTAACAAGTTATTAATTATTCAAAAGAACTTTTACGAACAATACTAAAATGTCCTTTAACACTTCTTGGCAATTGCGTATTTGGATCTAAATATTCTGCTGTAAACCAATAATCCGATGCAGGAACTGGCTTCCCTAAATAAAGCCCATTCCAACCTGGACCATTTGGATCAACTTGAGCTAATACTTTTCCGAATCTATCAAAAATTAAAATATTAGAATACGGAATTGCAGTTACATTACTTATTTGCCAATATTCATAAGCTCCATCACCATTTGGTGTAAAGAATCTAGGGTAATCTAATATAGCAATATCCGTTCTGTAAATTACAACACTACATCCTTGGTTATCCTCAACACGTATTTCATACGTTCCTGGTAAAACATTTTCAAAAATTGGATTGTTTTCTTGATGCGTTACTTCGTTTCCATCCGAATCGATTAAATAATAGGTAAAATCAGCTGTTCCTCCTGTAACTTCGACTATAATAGAATTATTTGGTCTGTTAAAATCATTTACAAAAACATTGGTAATTACTGCTTGTTCTGCCATTCCTACAGAAATAATTTGCGTACTAGTACAAAAATTAACCGATTCCGTAGCAATCACTGCATAAATACCTACTTCCGTTGCATTATAAGTTTCGCCTACTCCAATTACCGTTGTAGTATCGTTTGCATTTACCCATTCATAAGTATATGTATCGCTTGGATTTTGAACACTTAAAGTTACAAAATCTTGATCAGGACATAAATATGCTTGTGCATCTAATTCAAAAACTGGCAATCCAATTACTGTAATATCAAAAGATTTGGTATCGGTGCAAGCACTTATGTTTGGTGTTGTGTAATAAATAGTGTAGGTTGTTCCTGCCTCGGTTGTTGTTAAATCTATAATACCGGTTGCAGCATCGATAGTTGCACTTGCAGGGTCTATAACAAAAGTTCCTCCAGCAAGCCCTGTTACAGTTGGTACAGGATTACTATCATCAATACAAACTGTAGCGTCTGGATACGTGAAATCCGCAAATACTTCGGCATCAATAGTAATAGTGAAAACTGTTGTAGTTGGACAAAAACTGTTTAAAGCACCTGTTGAATCATACGAAATATTATAGGATTGTCCTGCAATAGTTGTAGATAGATCTATTTCTCCAGTGTTAGAAACAATTGTTGCACCATCATCAATTCCATCGGTATTTAAAATACTAAACGTTCCACCAAATAAAGTGTCTGCTGTAAAAATAGGAAATGGATTTGCAGTATCGCTTTCACAAATATGTGTTGCAGGATAACTAAAATCCGAAACATCAGGATCGTCTTTTATTAACGTAAAATCTACAGTTTGCATACAACCTGTGGTATTATTTGTTACGGTTGCTATTAAATCTAAAGTAGAAACTCCTGCTGCAAAGCTTTGCGTAAATGTAGGATACGTAATTGCAATAGGATTAGGTGTTGTATCTTGATCAGTATACGTAATAGTATAATCTGCAGGTAATTGTGAAAGCCCTAAAATATCCGAAATAAAATCACTAGTATCAAAAATTGCTGTTCCTGTTCCATCATCACAGGCATGTAAATTTGTAGGCACGTTAGCCGTTGGTAATGGATTAACCGTAATGGTAAAGTCCACTTCTTTAATACAATTTGTTGTATTATTTGTTACAATTGCAGTTATGGTTTGTGTTTGACTAGTAAAAGGATTCGTCATTGTGATATCCACATCTGCTGTATCTTGGTACGTTACCGTAAAATCTGCTGGATTTTGTATACCTAGTACTTCGGATTCAAACAACGAAGTATCAAACGAAGCAGTATTTGTTCCATTTCCATCATCACAAGCTTCTAAATTTGATGTTGGTGCTGTTGCTGTTGGTAACGGATTAACCGTTAAGGTAAAATCAACTGTATTGGTACAATTTGTTGCCAAACTTGTGTTGGTTACAATTGCAGTTATAGTTTGTGTAGCACTAATAAATGGATTAGTCATTACAATAGCTGTCCCTAAAGCATCTTGATAACTTACGGAATAATCTGCTGCACTTTGTGTACCTAAAATTTCTTGTTCTAATAAAGAAGTATCAAAATCTGCAATACCTGTTTCATTTACATCACATTCCTCTAAATTAGAAGTTGGTGCATTTGCAATAGGTAACGGATCTACAATAAAATCAAAATCTACTTCTTGTGTACAGTTTGTTGTATTATTTGTTACAATTGCTGTTACAGTTTGCGTTTGACTCACAAACGGATTGCTTATCACTAAAGCATTATCCGAAGCATCTTGATAGCTTACTGTATAATCTGCTGGATTTTGTGTGCCTAATACTTCGGACTCAAATAAGGATGTATCGAATGAACCTGTATTTGTTCCACTACCATCATCACAAGTGTGTAAATTAGAAGTTGGTGCTGTTGCTGTTGGTAATGGATATATATTTAATTGAAAGCTTTCCTCATCAAAACAATTTGGTGTTGTATTTGTTTCATCATATAGGTAAATTGTAATTGGATAGGTTGCTGTATTATCATAATTTAAAACAGCTGTTCCGTCTGCTGCATACGAAGTTCCTGTACCACCAGTTCCTGTATAGTATGCTTGATTTCCTGTTAAACTTGTTCCTGTCATTGCAGGTAGTGTAAACGATTCACAAGCATTTTCAACAGCATTAGTAGGAGTATCTATAAGTGGTGATGCATAAATGGTAACATCATAAGTTTCGGTATCCGAACAAAAAGTTCCTGGTGTTGTATAAGTAATCGTGTAAATTCCTGCAGGAGTAGTTCCTAAATCAATTTCACCTGTTCCTGCATTGATAGTTCCACCTACTGCACCTCCTTGTAGCGTAATTGTAAAAGTTCCGCTACCTGTTCCTGTTACAGTTGGCATCGGATTTGTTGCATTACTAAGGCAATAACTAACATTATAATTAAAAGCTGCACTTTCATTAGAATGTATGGTTATATCAAAAGTACTTGTGTTTCCGCAAGTTCCTCCTGTTGCATATTCAACAGTATATGGTGTGTTAGACGCTGGAGTTACAGTTAAATCAATTTCACCTGTTACTGCATCGATAGTTCCTCCGTTATTAATTGAGTATGTTCCTCCTGTTACTGCAGGAGCAGGATTTGGCGTTGGATTTGCATCATTTTTACAAAAATCTGCTGGAGTTGCAGCATACGCACTTGTGTAACCAAAAGTAGTATTATCTTGTAAAGTAACTGCTAAATTAAAATCGGTACTAACCGTACAGCTAGAAGCTACAATTTCGTAATGAATAATAAAATCACCTGTACCATCTGTACCCACACCACTAGCAACTACATCAATTTCACCTGTTACGGCATCAATAACACCTCCGTTATCAATAGTAAATGTTCCTCCTGTTATTGAAATTGTATCTGGTAGATAAGTAGCATTTGTACTACTACAAACAGAATTTGAAGGATAACTAATACTTACAGAATTGCTAATAACATTAATATCAAAACTTCGTATGGTATAGCATGTAGAATCACCTACATCTTCTATTCTAACCCAAATAGTTATTCCTCCAGCAGAGTTAAACGGACTTAAAGGTGTAATAGCTGCTGTATTATCTATTGCATCTTGTTCGGTTGGATGATACGTTATATTAAAATCCGCAGCATTTAATCCTGTTAAAATTAAAGCATTTTGGTCTAAATCAAAATCTGCTACTCCAGAACCTGTTGTTGTTTCACACTCGTTAATAATAATTGGATCGGTAATACTTGGGTCATATCCTGGTGTAACGATTACTGTATCAGACAAAACACTTGTAGCATCGTTACATTGATCTATTAAGGTCAATTCCACACGATAAGTAGTTTCTTGCTGTGGATTTACTGTAATAGATTCTGAATTATTTGGTAAACCAGTAACAGAATCTACATTTAAAATAGTATTGGTAGCATCGTTATCATCAAACCAATTTAAGGTATATCCCATAGCATCACCATTTGGAACAAAACGCCAAAGTTCACCACCAGCAGGAGGTGTCCAAACACCATTTTCTCGTCCTGCAGGAGTAACACCAACTGTACCGTATTTATTTTGAATTCCTATTACAGCACGACCGCCATTCCAAGCATTACAAACTGGTTTTTCATCTACACGTACGTCAATTACATTAGAAGATTCGTATAATTTAATTTGTGATTTACTCAATAGTGTAGTACAGCTATATTGCAAACATTCAAAACTAATTATAAATATTCGGTTTGGAGCTGTTCCTACGGTTTTGTATGAAATACGATCTTCTCGCGGTTGTACATTAGAATTCATATCGTGATATACACCAAATATAGAATTGGTTTCCCAGTTAGTAGTTGGTACTTGATCTGCTGCATTAATTTGCCAATCATTTCCTTGATTTAACATTGTTAAATCAAAAGTTACCATACCGTTACCTGATATTAGTAACTGGTCATACTGGTTTTCAAAAAAACAAAATGTAAAAGGAATATCAATAACAAAATCAGACCACTCATCATCGGTTTGGATAAACGTTCTTGAACCATCGTAAGTTACTGGTGGACATAATGGTTGGCTATTAATATCGTAATTTGTAGTTCTTCGGTAGTTTGGAGCAATGAATGTCGTTGTTAAAGTTGCATCTGCATCAGAACATAACATTTGTACGTCATCACCTGCGTCAATATTCTCACAAACTTGTGCTGTAGTCGTTAGGAGGGTTGCAATTAAAGCAATTAAAAGCAAAATATTTTTATTCATAAATTTATGATTTTTATGTAAATACTAAAAAATAATTCCCAAATATAGTGCATTATTTTAAAATAGGGAATTTTGTGTGTTAAAAACCTTTTTTTTTTTTGATATTTTTACATCAAATTAAATAATATAACTGCATTTTAAAAAAAATAGTATATTTGAAAACAAACAAAATTCAATTTATTTATGCAATTAACTACCTTAGATTATACCATTATTTTTATATTTTTTGCTGTTACGTTATTTATAGGGGTTGCAGTATCAAAAAAAGCAGGAAAAAACACCGATGAATATTTTCTTTCAGGCAGAAATATGCCTTGGTGGTTACTAGGTTTTAGTATGGTTGCAACTACATTTGCAGCAGATACACCTTTATTTGTTGCGGATGTTGTTCGTAAAAATGGGGTTTCAGGAAATTGGGAATGGTGGACTTTCTTACTAACAGGAATGTTAACAGTATTTATTTATGCCAAACTTTGGCGAAAATCTAATGTAAAAACCGATTTAGAATTTTACGAATTACGTTATGGCGGAAAAACAGCAAAATTTCTTAGAGGCTTTAGAGCCTTGTATTTAGGCTTAGTGTTTAATGTTTTAGTAATGAGTGCTGTAATGCTTGCTGCCATAAAAATTGGAGCAATTATGCTTGGATTAAGTAAATGGGAAGTAGTTTTATACGCAGGAATAATTACCGTTATTTTTAGTGCAATCGGTGGGTTTAGAGGTGTTGTATATACAGATTTTTTACTTT
Organism: uncultured Flavobacteriaceae bacterium; assembly: GCA_947311745.1. Classification (GTDB taxonomy): domain Bacteria; phylum Bacteroidota; class Bacteroidia; order Flavobacteriales; family Flavobacteriaceae; genus S010-17. The sequence goes on from CAMZLT010000184.1 coordinate 5,643, forward strand.
TTATTGTCGCAATGATTGGTGCTATTGCTGCTGCATATTATGCCGTAAATTTACCAGAGGTTGGTGGTTTAAAAAAATTATTAGCCAATCCTGAAGTACAAAGTAAAATGTCTTTATTACCAGATTTTGACAATAAAGAATTACTAATGAGTTTACTAGTCATCCCACTTGCTGTACAATGGTGGAGTGCTTGGTATCCTGGAGCAGAACCTGGAGGTGGTGGTTATATTGCACAACGAATGCTTGCTGCTAAAGACGAAAAAAATGCTATTGGTGCTACTTTTTTCTTTAACATTATGCATTACGCTATTAGACCCTGGCCTTGGATTTTAGTTGCCTTGGCTTCTATAGTTGTTTTTCCTAATTTAGCTAGTTTACAAACAGCATTTCCAGATATTCCTATAGATAAAATCGGACACGATTTAGCGTATCCTGCAATGCTTAATTTTCTACCTGCAGGATTAATCGGTTTGGTACTTGCTTCATTAATTGCTGCTTTTATGAGTACTATTTCTACACATTTAAATTGGGGATCTTCATACATGGTGAACGATTTTTACAAGCGATTTGTTAAACCCGAAGCCTCGGAAAAAGAACAAGTTTTTGTCGCTAGAGTTTCTACTGTTATTTTAATGGTTTTAAGTTCGCTTTTGGCTTTGTCATTTGGTAGTGCAAAAGAAGTTTTTGACACTATAATTGCTTTTGGTGCTGGAACTGGATTATTGTTTATTTTACGTTGGTTTTGGTGGCGAATTAACTCCTGGAGCGAAATAGCAGCTATGGTTTCGTCTGGTGTTATTTCTATAGTTTTTAATATTTTTGGCAAAGACATTTTCGGAGCAGAACACCTTTTACCTGCTTGGTCTAAATTTCCTGTAATTGTGCTGGTAA
>CAMZLT010000185.1 GCA_947311745.1 uncultured Flavobacteriaceae bacterium
ATTTAGCAATAGGTAATAAATCGATTGTAGACATCTGTTTTTTTTATAACAAATATCAAACTATTTTTTTAAAACTCCACAAGTTTTGCACTTGATCCGCAAAAATTTATAGAATTAACCCTTCCACAATTAATGAATGGATTAAAAAATATGTGACCCTCAAAAAGTAGTAAAAAACGCAATTAAATTGTATAATAATGAAAGATTACACGTATCTTTTGGCTATAAAACTCCAAATTCGGTACACAAAAAAATAATTTAAATCTATATTAATCTGTAGCCGTATTTTAAGACTAGACACTATCATCAATACAGGTATTTTATATCCAAAAAAATAAAATTTCTTTATTGAAATTTAAGTTTTGATAATTCCCAATTTTTATAACTTACCCATATAAAATCATTAATAAAGTAAATCATCAATACAAGGAATTAAGGTTAAAAATTAAAAAACTTCAGCAAGCATACAACGTACACTTCCGCCACCATTTTTCTCAATTGTAGCAACATCAGCAACTAAAATTTTATCATATTTTAAAATCTGATTTATTTGCTCGTTGCTTAACGATTGCTTTGCTGTTTTACTCATTACAAGATATTTTGCGTCTTTACCTTGTAATTCTAAGGTGTTTCCTGCAAAATTAGCAATTTGATTTTCGGTTAAATGAATAATTTCTTTATCGCTTTGTTTTAAAAATTTAAGCACCTGCTTTCGTTCCTTTTTAGCATCAATTGCATCCAAACAAACCATTACAAAAGAATTAGAAACACTCATCATTACATTCGTATGATATATTGGCAAACGCTTTCCGTTAACGGAATGATATGCTGTAAAAATCACAGGAGTATATTCTAAATCCTCGCAAAATTCAATAAATAATTCCTCATTTGAACGAGCTGATAAAGCACAATAGGCAATTTTATTTTCTCTATCTAAAACCATCGAACCAGTACCTTCTAAATAAACAGATTCCGTTTCAGCAACAGTATAATCTATTATGTTTTTTATTGAAAATCCTTTAGATTCTACCAACTTCAAAATATCCTCACGACGTTCTAAACGACGGTTTTTAGCAAACATTGGATACACACAAACGGTTTTATTTTTATGAAAAGAAATCCAATTATTAGGAAAAATAGCATCTGGAGTTTCTGGTTTTTTAGTATCTTGAACTACGATAACATTTACGCCTATTTCCTTTAAGTATTTAACTAAAGAATCAAACTCCTTCAAAGCTTTTTGCTGTGTTAAAAAATCGGATTCGTCAGTATTTTTTTGATAAAAATTAGTACTTACAGTTTGTTCATTTCGCTTAAACGAAACTGGTCTAATCATCAAAACTCTAGAAACTTGCATAGGTTATTCAATATAATTATCGGTTACATTTTTGGTTACACTTTCTAAAATATCAAAAGCAGTTTCTGCCATTACGTTTCCTTTTAAATCTAAAAGCGGATTTACCTCTACAAATTCTACACAAACCACTTTTTTGGTTTCCATAAATTGTTTAATAATATCTTTTATTTCTTGCGGATCAAATCCTTTTGCAACAGGAGTTCCAGTTCCGTAAGAAACCATATCACAATCCATAGAATCTACATCAAAAGAAATATAAATAACATCTGCATTTTTAAGCCTTTCTATAGCTTCTGCTACACAAGTTTGCAAACCACGATAACGAACTTCGGCAACCATATAATTTTTAATATTATATTTTTCAATTTGTGCTTCTTCGGGTTTTTCCGTATCTCTAACACCAAAATAGACTAAATTTTCTGGTTGTAATTTTACAACAGGAATTTCAATATTTTTCATGCGATTCCATAGTTCCTCTGTCCCTCTTGAAACGGCATTTATTTGGAAATCTAAATTATCTTCTCCAATAGCTGCTGCTAAAGGCATTCCGTGGATATTACCCGAAGGTGATGTATATGGCGAATGTATATCTGCATGTGCATCAATCCAAACAACACCTACGTTTTTAGTAGGAAAAGCGGCTTTTACACCACTAATACTTCCTAAAGCGGAAGAATGATCTCCAGACAAAACTATCGGAAATTTTTTTTCTTGTAAATTAACCTTTACGTGATTGCTCAATCTAGTACACTGCGTTAAAACACTACCAATACGTTTTGCAAAAGAATTTTTTACTTTGTTGTAAATAGATTCGTTTTCGGTATCTACATCCTCAAAAGCAAATTGATTAAACAATTCGTTATTGTTATTAATTGCTGCAATTTCTATTGCATCCACACCCAAATCTGAACCGCGGGTTCCTGCTCCGATATCCGAACGATTTTTTATAATTTTTATGGATTTCATTCTTTGTGTATTTAAAATTAAAAGCATAAAAAAGACCGTCTTTTCTGACAGTCTTTTTTACATTAACGTTTTTCAACAGTTAAAAATTCTCTATATTTTTCACCAATATACAATTGTCTTGGTCTTCCTATTGGTTCTTTATTTAAACGCATTTCTCGCCATTGTGCAATCCAACCAGGCAAACGACCTATAGCAAACATCACAGTAAACATTTCGGTAGGAATACCTAAAGCACGATAAATAATTCCAGAATAAAAATCTACATTTGGATATAGTTTTCTTTTAATAAAATATTCATCCTCTAAAGCAACTGCTTCTAACTTTTTAGCTATTTCTAAAATAGGATCTTCAATTCCTAAACTAGCTAAAACTTCATCGGCAGATTTTTTAATAATTCTAGCTCTTGGATCGAAGTTTTTATATACTCTATGTCCGAATCCCATTAATCTAAACGGATCCTTTTTATCTTTTGCCTTTAAAATATATTTTTCTACATCACCACCGTCTTTAGCAATACTTTCTAACATTTCGATTACTGCTTGATTTGCTCCTCCGTGCAACGGTCCCCAAAGTGCCGAAACACCAGCTGAGATAGAAGCAAACATACCAGCATGTGACGAACCAACAATACGAACGGTAGAAGTAGAGCAATTTTGCTCGTGATCTACGTGTAAAATTAACAATTGATCTAAAGCATTCACCACAACAGGATCTAATTTATAGGTTTCTGTTGGTATTTTAAACATCATTTCCAAGATGTTTTCGATATAGTTCAAATTATTATTTGAATAATTCATTGGATATCCTCGGTTCTTTTTTAAAGCCCAAGAAGCCAATACTGGTATTTTTGCTAATGTTTTACAAATAGCTTGGTACATTTCCTCTTCATTTTCAATAGCAACAGCTTTAGGATTAAAAGCTGTTAAAGCAGAAGTTAACGAAGATAATATCCCCATTGGATGTGCATTTTTAGGAAAACCATCTAAAATATCTTTCATCTCTTCGTTAATCATTGAGTACGATTTAATCGTGCTCTCAAATTTTTTAAATTGTTCTTTAGTTGGCAATTCTTCAAAAATAACTAAATAAGCTACTTCTAAAAAATTAGAATTCTCAGCTAACTCTTCTAAAGCATAACCTCTATATCTAAGTATTCCTTTTTCACCATCTAAAAAAGTTATTTTACTAGTACAAGAACCTGTGTTTTTATAACCTGGATCTAAGGTAATTAATCCACCTGTAGAACCTCTTAGCTTTTTAATATCTATAGCTACTTCTCCTTCTGTTCCTCTAATAATTGGGAATTCGTATTTTTTCCCATCAATCTCTAAAATTGCTGTATCTGACATGTTAATTTAATTTAAAATTTACTCGTAAACCGAGGTTACCAAAATACGATATTTTTACAAATATTTAGTAGAAAAATTAATAATTTTATTAACGTTTTAATGAGTTTTAAATACACAAAAAAGACTACACATATTTGGATGTATAGTCTTTTATTTATTCTATAAAGATTGTTTCAACCGAAACAATTTAACTTCATATATACTTATAAAGCAATTATAAATTCAAATTAAATGCTTTGTTTTTAGGAAAATACGCCACTTCGTTAAGCTGTTCTTCTATTCTAAGTAATTGGTTGTATTTTGCAATTCTATCGGTTCGTGATGCAGAGCCTGTTTTAATTTGACCTGTATTTAATGCTACCGCTAAATCTGCAATGGTTGTATCTTCGGTTTCTCCTGAACGATGTGAGATTACACTTGTAAAACCTGCATTTTTAGCCATATTAACTGCTGCAATGGTTTCGGTTAATGTTCCGATTTGGTTTAATTTAATTAAAATGGAATTTGCGGATTTTTCTTTAATTCCTTTGGCTAATAAATCTACATTAGTAACAAACAAATCATCGCCAACTATTTGAACTTTGTCGCCAATTTTAGCAGTTAAATACTTCCAACCATCCCAGTCGTTTTCATCCATACCATCTTCTATAGATACAATTGGATATTTTGTGCTAAGTTCTGCTAAATAATTTGCTTGTTCTTCGGAAGTTCTAATTGCTGCATTTTCACCTTCAAATTTTGTATAATCGTATTTTCCATCTATAAAAAATTCAGAAGCTGCACAATCTAATGCTAACAAAACTTCATCTCCTGCTTTATATCCTGCTTTTTCAATTGCCAAAAGAACGGTTTCTATTGCATCTTCTGTTCCGTTAAAATTCGGAGCAAAACCACCTTCATCACCAACTGCTGTACTTAAATTTCTATCGTGAAGTATTTTTTTTAGGTTATGAAATATTTCGGAACCCATTTTAAGTGCTTCGGTAAAATTATTTGCACCAATTGGCATAATCATAAATTCTTGAAATGCAATCGGAGCATCGGAATGCGAGCCTCCGTTTACAATGTTCATCATTGGAACTGGCAATGTGTTTGCAGACACGCCTCCGATATATCGATACAAAGGCATTTTCATTTCATTTGCTGCCGCTTTTGCTACCGCTAAGGAAACTCCTAAAATAGCATTTGCTCCTAAATTTGCTTTATTCGTTGTGCCATCTAGTTCTATAAGTAGGCTGTCAATTGCATTTTGTTCAAAAACAGAAACGCCAATCAATTGATCTGCTATAATTTCATTAACATTGGATACTGCTTTAAAAACAGCTTTACCCATATAATCCGAACCACCATCTCGTAATTCAACAGCTTCATGTTCTCCTGTCGAAGCTCCTGAAGGTACTGCTGCTCTACCTAAAATACCATTTTCAGTTAAAACATCTACTTCAACAGTAGGGTTACCTCTTGAATCAAAAATTTGTCTTGCATGAATATCAATTATAACTGCCATATCTAATTATTTTTATTTTTGTAATTTTTTATATTTTGAATAAATTCATCAAATAAATACGATGAATCGTGTGGTCCTGGACTTGCTTCAGGATGGAATTGCACAGAAAAACAATTTTTATTTTTCATTCGCATTCCTGCTAAAGTATTATCATTTAAATGAATGTGTGTTATCTCAAATTCTTCATTACTTTCTACTTGTTCTTTATCCACAACAAAACCATGATTTTGAGAAGTTATTTCTCCTTTTTTTGTTTCTAAATTTAATACAGGATGGTTAATTCCTCTATGCCCATTATGCATTTTATAGGTAGAAATATTATTTGCCAATGCTATAATTTGATGCCCAAGACAAATACCAAATAAAGGCAAGTTGTTTTCTATAATTTTCTTTGCTAAATATTGTGCTTCTTTTAAAGGTTGTGGATCTCCTGGACCGTTAGATAAAAAATAACCATCAGGATTAAATTTTTTCATTTCTTCAAAAGTGGTATTATATGGAAACACCTTAACGTAACAATCTCTTTTTATTAAATTGTTTAAAATATTTTGTTTAATACCTATATCCAAAGCTGCTATTTTAAAGGTTGCGGATTCTTTACCAACAAAATAAGTATTTTTAGTAGAAACTTTTGAAGCCAATTCTAAACCTTCCATAGTAGGTTTATTTTTCAATTGTGCTTGTAATTCCTCCATATTTGTATTCGTAGATATCACAGCATTCATTGCTCCTTTTTCACGAATATGCCTTACTAGACTTCGTGTATCTACATTTGAAATAGCTACAATATTATTTTCCGATAAAAAATTAAATAGGCTATCATCTGCTAGTTTTCTAGAATGTTCTTTAGTAAAGTTTCTACAAATCAATCCTGCAATTTGCACAGAATTTGATTCTTGTTCTTTTTTTAAAGTTCCGTAATTACCAATGTGCACGTTGGTTGTAACCATAATTTGTCCATAGTAAGACGGATCGGTAAAAATTTCTTGATAACCTGTCATCCCAGTATTAAAACAAATTTCACCAAAAGATGTACCATCAATTCCTATAGAATCTCCTGTAAAAAAAGTTCCATCTGCTAGGAGTATTATTGCTTGATTTGTTGTAGCCATTTATAGGGAGAATATTTTAATATGTTGCAAAAATAAAAAAAGATAAACTAAATAAATAGTTTATCTTTTTTATAATATAAATGTTTATTAACATTTTATTCTTCTTCTTTAGAAGTATTATTTTCAGTAGCAGGAGCAGTTTGTGCATTTCCGCCACGTCTTCTTCTTGTTTTCTTTTTCTTTTTACCGTTTGGATTATAAACTTCGTTATAGTCAACCAATTCGATCATTGCCATTTCTGCATTATCTCCTTTTCTGTTTCCTAATTTGATTATTCTTAAGTAACCTCCTGGTCTATCTGCAACTTTTACAGCTACATCTCTAAAAAGTTCAGAAACTACTTCTTTTCTTTTTAAGTATTTAAAAACAATACGTCTGTTATGCGTAGTATCTTCTTTAGATTTTGTAATTAAAGGTTCTAAGTATTGTCTAACAGCTTTCGCTTTAGCAACTGTAGTATTTATACGCTTGTGTTCAATAATTGAACAAGCCATGTTAGATAGCATTGCCTTTCTATGTGCTTTTTTTCTACCTAAGTGATTAAATTTTTTACCGTGTCTCATTTTAATTTATGATTTATGATTTATGATTTATGTCTTTAATTTATATTAAAGTGATCAAAAAATCAAAATTATTCTTTATCTAATTTATACTTGCTTAAATCCATTCCGAAAGTTAATCCTTTCATGTTAACTAATTCGTCTAATTCGGTTAATGATTTTTTACCAAAATTACGGAATTTCATTAAGTCATTTTTATTGAAAGATACTAAATCTCCTAAAGTATCTACTTCTGCTGCCTTTAAACAGTTTAATGCTCTTACGGATAAATCTAAATCTATTAATCTAGTTTTAAGTAATTGACGCATGTGTAAAGATTCTTCGTCATACGATTCTGTTTGTGCAATAACATCTTCCTCTAAGGTAATACGCTCATCAGAGAATAACATAAAGTGATGTATTAATATTTTTGCAGCTTCGGTAAGTGCATCTTGTGGTGATACAGAGCCATCTGTTTCAACATCAAAAATTAATTTTTCGTAATCTGTTTTTTGCTCTACACGATAATTTTCAATTGCGTATTTTACGTTTTTAATTGGCGTATAAATAGAATCGATAAAAATAGTACCTAATGCAGCAGATATTTTTTTGTTTTCGTCTGCTAATACAAATCCTCTACCTTTTTCGATAGTGATTTCCATATCAAGGTTTACAAATTTTTCTAGGTTACAAATAACTAAATTAGGATTTAAAACTTGAAATCCTGAAATGAAATTTTGAAAATCACCAGCTGTAATTTGTTCTTGTCCTTTAAAAGACATAGTAACTGTCTCGTTAAAAGAATCGTCTATTTGTTGCTTAAAACGAATTTGTTTTAAGTTTAAGATGATTTCGGTTACATCTTCTACTACACCTTTAATTGTAGAGAATTCATGTTCTACACCTTCAATTCTTACTGAAGTAATAGCGAACCCTTCCAAAGAAGATAATAACACTCTTCTTAAAGCGTTTCCTACAGTCAAACCAAATCCTGGTTCTAAAGGTCTAAATTCAAATTTAGCTTTAAAATCATCGGATTCAATTAAGATTAGTTTGTCTGGTTTTTGAAAATTTAAAATTGCCATAAATTTTTCTGTTATCTTTAATTATTTAGAGTATAATTCAACAATAAACTGTTCGTTTATGTTTTCAGGAATTTGAATTCTTTCTGGTACTTTCACAAAAGTTCCAGTCATAGTGTCTTGGTTAAAGTTTAACCATTCATACACTGCATTACTATTATTTAAAGAGCTTTCAATAGCAACTAAGGATTTAGATTTTTCTCTAACTCCTATCACATCACCTTCTTTTAAAGAGTACGATGGAATGTTTACGATTTCACCGTTAACAGTAATATGTCTATGCGACACTAATTGTCTAGCACCTCTTCTAGATGGAGAAATTCCCATTCTATAAACTACGTTATCTAAACGAGATTCACAAAGTTGTAATAAGATTTCACCTGTAATACCAGATGCATTTGATGCTTTTTTAAATAAATTACGGAATTGTCTTTCTAAAATTCCATAAGTATATTTAGCTTTTTGTTTTTCTTGTAACTGCATTGCGTATTCGGATTTTTTACCTCTACGTCTGTTGTTACCATGTTGTCCTGGAGGATAGTTTCTTTTTTCAAAAGATTTATCTTCTCCAAAAATTGCTTCACCAAATTTACGAGCAATTTTAGTTTTAGGTCCTGTATATCTTGCCATTTTTGTTGTTTATTATAAAGGGATTATGAATTAAGGCTTGTCCTTCGATAATCGCATTCCTTTAAGTATTAGTAATAATATTAATTTGAAAAAAGCATACAAATAAATTTGAATGCTAATTATAATTTAAATTGAATAATGAATTAAACCCTTCTTCTTTTAGGAGGACGACATCCATTATGTGGCATTGGTGTAACATCAATAATTTCTGTAACTTCAATACCATTGTTATGTAAAGTACGTATTGCAGATTCCCTACCATTTCCTGGTCCTTTTACATATACTTTTACTTTACGTAAACCTGCTTCATGTGCAACTTTTGCACAATCTTCTGCTGCTGTTTGTGCAGCATAAGGAGTATTCTTTTTAGAACCTCTAAAACCTTGTTTACCTGCAGATGACCATGCAATAACATCTCCATTTTTATTTGTCAATGAAATGATAATATTATTAAAAGATGCATGTATATGTGCTTCTCCGAAAGACTCTACGTTTACTTTACGTTTTTTATTTACTTTTGCCATTTTATCTTAGAATTACGATTTTTAAATTACGATTTTATATCGTAGCTATAATCTATCTACTTGCTACTTTTTTATTAGCAACAGTTTTTCTTTTACCTTTTCTAGTTCTAGAATTGTTTTTCGTACGTTGTCCTCTTAAAGGTAACCCTGAACGATGACGAATTCCTCTATAACATCCTATATCCATAAGACGTTTAATATTCATTTGAGTTTCAGAACGTAGTTCACCTTCAATAGTGTATGTACCTACTTGCTCACGAATACTTGCGATTTGATCGTCTGACCAATCTTGAACTTTGATGTTTTCATCAACTTTTGCATCTACTAAAATCTCTTTAGCTCTGCTTCTTCCGATTCCAAAAATATAAGTTAAAGCGATTACGCCTCTTTTATTTCTTGGGATATCAATACCTGCTATTCTTGCCATAATTTATCCTTGTCTTTGTTTAAATCTAGGATTCTTTTTATTAATTACGTATAATCTACCTTTTCGTCGTACGATTTTACAATCTGCACTTCTTTTTTTTATGGATGCTCTTACTTTCATCTTTCTTATTTATTTTTAAAGTACTGTTTACCAAATACTTCTTAAATATCGGTTTGCAAAATTACAAAAAATATTTAATCTTTTGGTTTTTATTTTTAATTAATATCTATAAGTTATTCTTGCAATAGATAAATCATAAGGACTCATCTCAAGTTTTACTTTATCACCTGGTAATAATTTAATGTAAAATTTTCTCATTTTACCAGATATATGTGCGGTTACTACATGCCCATTTTCTAATTCAACGCGAAACATTGCATTGGATAAAGCTTGTGTTATAACACCGTCTTGTTCGATTGCTGGTTGTTTAGCCATAACTTATGAAATTGATTTTCTTTTACTACCTTTAGTCATTAAAGAATCGTAATGACTATTTAGCAAATGTGCTTGAATTTGTTGAATTGTATCAATAGCAACTCCTACTAAAATTATTAAAGATGTACCACCATAAAACATTGCCCATGATGTTTGCACTCCTAGCATTACTACAAATGCAGGCAATACTGCTAATAGCACAAGGAATATAGATCCTGGCAAAGTTATTCTAGATAATATTGTATCTAAAAAATCTGCTGTTTCAGTACCTGGTTTTACTCCTGCGATAAATCCACCACCTCTTTTTAAATCATCTGCCATTTTATTGGTATTGATAGTAATTGCTGTATAGAAAAATCCGAATATGATAATAAGTAATCCAAAAAGTAAGTTGTACTCCAAACCAAACATATTCATAAATTTATTACCAAAAGCAGCTAAAGTATCGTTAGAAGAATCTTTTAACAATGCAGGAATAAACATTAATGCTTGTGCAAATATAATTGGCATTACACCAGCTGAATTTAGTTTTAAAGGTATGTAATCTCTTGCACCACCTAAATCACCTATTGTTCCTGCTACCGTTCGTCTTGCATAACTAACTGCAATTTTTCGAACAGCCGTTACTAAAAATATTGCTGCCAAAATAACTACAAACCAAATAACAATTTCAATTAAAATCATTAATAAACCTCCATTACCTGATTTTAATTTAGAACCAATTTCTTGTGCAAAAGCTAAAGGTAATCTCGCTATAATTCCGATTGTAATTAATAAAGAGATACCATTACCGATTCCTTTTTCGGTTATTCTTTCCCCTAACCACATTGCAAACACAGTACCTGTTGTTAACAATAAAATCGATGAGAACCAAAATAAAGGTCCTTTACCAATTAAGTATGCCGTTTCAGGAACACCTAAAGATGGTAAGCTATACAAAAAGGTAGGTGCTTGAAAAATTAAAATTACAATAGTTAACCAACGTGTAATTTGTGTAATTTTTTTATTACCACTTTCCCCTTCATTTTTAAGTTTTTGCAAATACGGAATTGCAATTCCCATTAATTGCACAACAATAGATGCAGAAATATAAGGCATAATTCCTAATGCCATGATGGAAACTCTAGCAAAAGCTCCACCAGTAAACATATTAAGAATACCTAATAAACCACCACCACCAGCTTTACTTTGAATACCTGCTAATTGTGTTGCATCAATACCTGGTAGCGTAATTTGTGCTCCTAAACGGTAAATTGCCATTAAACTTAGAGTTAAAATAATTTTATTTCTAAGATCTTCAATTTTCCAGATATCTTGGATAGTATTAATAATTTTCTTCATCTTTCTTAAATGTAATTATAATGTAACTGCTTTTCCTCCAGCTTTTTCAATTGCTTCTTTAGCTGTTGCTGTAAATTTATGTACAGTTATTTCTAATTTAGCTTTGAGCTCTCCTCTACCTAAAATTTTAACTAGATCGTTTTTTCTAGCCAATTTAGTTTCTACAAGCACTTGCATATTTACAACATCTTTAATTTTACCACTATCTACAAATTCTTGTAATTTGTCTAAGTTGATACCATTATATTCTTTACGATTGATGTTTGTAAAACCAAATTTTGGCACACGTCTTTGTAAAGGCATTTGTCCACCTTCGAAACCAACTTTTCTAGAATAACCAGAACGAGATTTAGCTCCTTTATGTCCTCTTGCAGAAGTTCCACCTTTACCAGATCCTTGTCCTCTACCTATTCTTTTACTTGTCTTTACAGAACCTTTTGCAGGTCTTAAGTTATTTAATTGCATAACTATATATTATTTAATTTCCTCTACGGAAATTAGATGATTAACTGTTTTTACCATTCCTAAAATCGAAGGAGTTGCGTCATGCACAACAACTTGATTCATTTTTCTTAAACCCAAAGCGACTAAAGTCAATTTTTGATTTTTTGGTCGTCTTATTTGGCTTTTTACTTGTTTAATTTGTATTTTTTTCATCACAGTATGTGTTTAAAATTAACCGTTAAATACTTTGCTTAAAGAAATTCCTCTTTCTTTAGCAATTCTATTTGCATCTCTCATTTGTAATAACGCATCAAAAGTTGCTTTTACCACGTTATGTGGATTTGAAGAACCTTGTGATTTAGATAATACATCATGTACACCTACGGATTCAAGTACAGCACGAACTGCACCACCTGCGATTACCCCTGTACCATGAGAAGCTGGTTTTAAGAATACTTTAGCACCACCAAATTTTCCTTTTTGTTCGTGTGGAATTGTTTTGTTATAGATAGGGATTCTAACTAAATTTTTCTTTGCATCTTCAATTGCCTTTGCAATAGCAGAAGTAACATCTTTTGATTTACCTAAACCATGTCCTATAACTCCATCACCATTACCAACAACAACGATTGCAGAAAAACCAAATGTTCTACCTCCTTTTGTTACTTTAGTAACTCTTTGTACACCTACCAAGTGATCTTTTAAATCTAATCCGCTTGGTTTAACTCTTTCTACGTTTGAATATTTTTTATACATTGCGAACTATTAAAATTTTAAACCACCTTCTCTAGCACCTTCTGCTAAAGATTTAATTCTACCATGATATAAGTAACCGTTTCTATCAAAAGAACAAGTTTCAATACCTTTTTTTATAGCTTTTTCTGCTAATAATTTACCTAATTGTTTTGCTATTTCAGTTTTTGTTCCTGAAACTTTATCTGCTTTTGATTTAGACGATACAGCAACTAGTGTTACACCGTTTACATCATCAATTAGTTGAGCATCCATACCTTTATTACTTCTAAAAACAGATAATCTAGGTTTTGTTGCAGTACCAGAAACGTGTTTTCTGATTCTTCTTTTTATACGTAATCTACGTTCTAACTTTGTTAATGCCATGTTATTTTATAAATTATGCAGTTTTACCTGCTTTTCTTCTTAATACTTCACCTACAAACTTGATACCTTTTCCTTTATAAGGTTCTGGTCTTCTATAAGAACGAATCTTAGCAACTACTTGTCCTAATAATTGTTTATCGTGAGATGTTAATTTAATTTTAGGGTTTTTTCCTTTTACGGATTCGGTTTCAATTTTAACCTCAGGTGCTATTAACATAGATATTGTATGTGAAAAACCTAATGCTAATTCTAGAACTTGTCCTTGATTAGATGCTCTATATCCAACACCTACTAATTCTAATTCTTTTGTCCATCCTTTAGATACTCCTTCAATCATATTGAAAATAAGAGATCTATATAAACCATGTTTTGCTTTATGGTTTTTGTTTTCTGAAGGTCTTTCTAGAGTTATAACTCCATCTTCAATTTTAATCGCTATCTCACTGTATTCCTGAGATAACTCGCCTAGTTTTCCTTTAACAGTAATCATGTTGTCTTTTATATCGACAGTTGTTCCTGCTGGAATTGTTATTGGGCTTTTACCTATTCTTGACATTTTATAAAATTTATAGGATTAATAAACGTAACATAAAACTTCTCCTCCAACATTTTCTTGTCTTGCTTTTTTATTTGTCATTACACCTTTTGATGTAGAAACAATAGCAATTCCAAGACCGTTTAATACTCTTGGCATTTCTGTTGCAGAAACATATTTACGTAAACCTGGTTTACTGATACGTTGTAATTTTTTAATAATTGGTTTTTTGGTAATTTTATCAAATTTGATTGCGATTTTAATTGTACCTTGTACGGTATCGTTTTCAAATTTATAACTTAAAATGTACCCTTGATCAAAAAGAATTTTTGTAATTTCTTTTTTAAGATTAGAGGCTGGTATAGACACTACTCTGTGTCCTGCTTGTGCAGCGTTTCTCAATCTTGTCAAATAATCTGATATTGGATCTGTAATCATTTAATTTAATTTTCGATTTTGGTTTTCAATAAAATTGAACTTCAAATCATTAATAATATATTTATTTGGTAATTTTTACCAACTTGCTTTTCTTACACCTGGTATTAAACCTTGGTTAGCCATTTCTCTGAAAGTTACACGGCTAATTCCAAATACACGCATATATCCTCTTGGACGTCCAGTTAATTTACATCTATTGTGTAAACGAACAGGAGAAGCGTTTTTTGGTAATTTTTGCAATGCTTCATAATCTCCAGCTTCTTTTAAAGCTTTTCTTTTTGCAGCATATTTTGCAACCGTTTTTTCTCTTTTTCTCTCACGAGCTTTCATTGATTCTTTAGCCATAACTTAGTCTTTTTTGAAAGGTAAACCTAATTCTTTTAATAATGATTTTGCTTCTTTATCTGTATTTGCAGAAGTTACAAATGTAATATCCATTCCTGAAATTTTATTGATTTTGTCAATTTCTATTTCTGGAAAAATAATTTGTTCGGTAATACCTAAATTGTAGTTACCTCTTCCATCAAATCCTGTAGCTTTAACACCTTTAAAATCTCTTACACGAGGTAAGGAAGCTGTTACAAGTCTATCTAAAAATTCATACATTTTAGAACCTCTTAGGGTTACTTTTGCACCAATTGGCATTCCTTTACGTAATTTAAAGGTTGCAATATCTTTTTTAGAAATTGTAGATAAAGCTTTTTGACCAGTAATCATTGTTAACTCGTCAACAGCATAATCGATTAATTTTTTATCTGCTACTGCTGCACCAACACCTTTACTCAAAACTATTTTTTTAAGTTCTGGTATTTGCATTACATTTTTATAACCAAATTCTTTCATTAAAGAATCTTTAATTCGGTTATTATATTCGTCTTTTAGTCTAGGGTTATTCATAACTATATAACTTCATTAGATTTTTTAGAAAAACGTACTTTTTTATCTCCATCCTTACGGAAACCAACACGAGTAACATTACCTTTTTCTAATAACATTAAATTAGAAATGTGTATTGGAGCTTCAAATTTACTAATTCCTCCTTGTGGATTTTGTGCATTTGGTTTAACATGTTTAGATACCATATTAATTCCTTCGACTATTGCTTTATCTTTTTTAACTAAGATTTTAACAATTTTACCTTCAGAACCTTTATTAGTACCTGCTATAACCTTTACTAAATCTCCTGATTTTAATTTAAATTTTTTCATATTCTTATATATTAAAGTACTTCTGGAGCTAAAGAAACTATTTTCATAAATTTCTTATCACGTAATTCTCTTGCGACTGGTCCGAATACACGAGTACCTCTCATTTCACCAGAGTTTGCATCTAAAAGAACACAAGCGTTATCGTCAAATCGAATATACGATCCGTCTTTACGTCTGATTTCTTTTTTAGTTCTTACAACAACTGCTTTAGACACTTGTCCTTTTTTTGCTGTACCGTTTGGAGTTGCTTGTTTAATTGAAACTACAATTTTATCTCCTATTGAAGCGTAGCGTTTTTTTGTACCGCCAAGCACTCTGATAAGAAGAACTTCTTTCGCTCCTGTATTATCTGCAACTTTTAATCTTGATTCTTGTTGTAACATAATTATTTAGCTCTTTCTAATATTTCTACTAATCTCCAACGTTTAGTTTTACTTAAAGGTCGAGTTTCCATTATTCTAACTGTATCACCTATATTGCAATCATTTTTTTCGTCATGTGCAACATATTTTTTAGTTTTCAATACGAATTTACCGTACATTGGGTGTTTTACTCTTTTTACTTCAGAAACAACAATAGATTTTTCCATTTTGTTACTTGAAACCACACCAATTCTTTCTTTTCTAAGATTTCTTTTTTCCATCTTTATATTTTGAAATACTAATCTCTATTATTTAATTCTGTTGCTAATCTAGCAATGGTTCTTCTCAACTCTCTCAAATGTAACGGATTTTCTAGAGGTGAAATCGCATGTGTCATTTTTAAATCTACATACTTTTTACTTGTCGTATCTAATTGTTCTTGTAAATCTTCAATAGATAACTTTACTATTTCTGCTTGTTTCATCTTATTTTATATTAAGAGTTTGCATAATCACGCGCGACAACAAACTTTGTTTTAACTGGTAATTTTTGTGCTGCCAAACGCAAAGCTTCTTTTGCAACTTCTTCTGATACTCCACCAAGTTCGAACATAATTCTACCTGGTTTCACAACAGCAACGAAATATTCAGGAGCTCCTTTACCTTTTCCCATACGTACCTCTAATGGCTTTTTGGTAATAGGTTTATCTGGAAATATTTTAATCCAAAGTTGCCCTTGTCTTTTCATATATCTAGTTGCAGCAATACGTGCTGCTTCTATTTGTCTCGAAGTAATTAAATCTTGTTCTAATGCTTTAATTCCAAACATACCGAAAGCTAATTGGTGTCCTCTTTGCGAGTTCCCTTTCATATTACCTTTACCTTTCTGAACTTTACGACGTCTTACTCTTTTTGGTTGTAACATAACCTTGTAATTTTAAATATTATCTATCTTTTTTGAAATCTTCTTCTACCTGATTTTCTGTCATTACCTTTACCAGATTTTTTAGATAATCCTACTAAAGGAGAAAGTTCTCTTTTACCATACACTTCACCTTTCATAATCCAAACTTTAACACCTATTTTACCATAAGTAGTGTTTGCCTCAGCTAAAGCGTAATCAATATCTGCTCTGAATGTAGATAATGGTATTCTACCATCTTTATACTGTTCAGTACGTGCCATTTCTGCTCCGTTTAAACGACCTGCTATTTGCACTTTAATTCCTTCTGAATTCATTCGCATAGTAGATTGAATAGCCATTTTGATTGCTCTTTTGTAAGAGATTCTGTTTTCAATTTGACGAGCAATACTTGCAGCAACTAAGTTAGCATCTAATTCAGGTCTTTTAATTTCAAAAATATTAATTTGAATATCTTTTCCTGTAATTTTCTTTAATTCTTCTTTTAACTTATCTACTTCAGAACCACCTTTACCGATAATAATACCAGGTCTTGCAGTTGTGATAGTAACTGTTACTAATTTTAAAGTTCTTTCAATAATAACACGAGAAACACTTGCTTTGTATAATCTTGCATGAATGTACTTTCTGATTTTGTAATCCTCTACAATTTTATCTCCGTAGTTTTTTCCTCCATACCAGTTAGATTCCCATCCTCTGATGATACCTAATCTATTTCCAATTGGATTTGTTTTTTGTCCCATATTATTTATGAATTGCTTTCTAAATTATTAACACCTAATTCTAAAGTAACGTGATTAGATCTTTTTCTAATACGATGTGCTCTACCTTGTGGTGCTGGTCTTAAACGTTTTAACATACTT
Source organism: uncultured Flavobacteriaceae bacterium (assembly GCA_947311745.1). Lineage (GTDB taxonomy): Bacteria > Bacteroidota > Bacteroidia > Flavobacteriales > Flavobacteriaceae > S010-17. Next base: position 17,160 of record CAMZLT010000185.1, read on the forward strand.
GCACTATCCACTGCTATTGTTTTAATGAACAAACCTGCATCTTCGATACTTGCATCTTCATTTTTAGCTTGCCAGTTAGCAATAGCGGATAACAACAATTTTTCTAAGTTAATGGATGCTTCTTTTGGATTAAATCTAAGAACATTTAAAGCTTTTTCAACTTCTAATCCTCTAACTAAATCTGCAACCAAACGCATTTTTCTTGGCGAAGTAGGACAACCATTTAATTTAGCAACGTATGTGTTTTTACGTGCTTCTTTAAGTTGTTCTGCTCTTAATCTTTTACGACTTCCCATAATCTACTTATTTTCTACCTTTATTTTTATTACCACCATGTCCTCTAAAAGAACGTGTTGGAGAAAATTCACCTAATTTATGACCAACCATATTCTCAGTAACATATACTGGAATAAATTGTTTCCCATTATGCACTCCAATAGTTTGTCCAACGAAATCTGGACTAATCATGGATGCTCTTGACCAAGTTTTAATAACTGTATTTTTACCTGATTCTATGTTTTTTTGGACTTTTCTTTCAAGTTTATAACAAATGAAAGGTC
>CAMZLT010000186.1 GCA_947311745.1 uncultured Flavobacteriaceae bacterium
CTAGGTGTTTTTTTGCTTGTACGTTCAAAATTAGTTGGATTTTTCGGTGTGAATAACGTCTAATTCTGTTCTAAATGCTACAAATTTATTTCCGAAACGTTTTATGCCTTCTTCACGTAAACTAGCAGCATCTTCGGTATAATATTTTTGCAAGGTTTCTTTACTGTCGGTTGTGTATTGTACGGAATAGGTTATGCCACTTTCTTCGTCAACCATTATTTTACTCATTAGAGCATTGGTAAATTTACCTAGTGCTAACATTTGCGGAATATGTTCAGTTTTCATCCAGTTTAGCCATTCGTCGTGAGCGTCTTTTTCGATATTTATGGTTACATTGTATATGTACATTGCTTTTATTTTTTAATTTTCAAGTGTATCCCCTCGTAATTTTCTAAATCGTTTTCGTGCTTCTACTAAGTAGATACTTGACGGAAAATCAAATAGTATTTTTTGATACATTTCTTTTGCTTTTTCTAAATCGTTTAGTGGACTTTCGTATAATAACCCTAATTGGTAAATGGCATCATCTACTAAAATTCCGTCTTTTTTTAATTGTATTATTTTCTGATAATTGTTTTCGGCAAAGTGATATTTTTTTTGTTTTTTATACAATTCTGCTTGTTTATAAAGAGCTTCATCTTCAATTGCATGTCCTTTAAAATCCGCTAATACAATCGATAAGGTATCTATCGCTTGTTTGGTTTTATTTTGATATGCTAATAATTCCGCTTTAGCGTATTTTTTTAAAGCCGCTTGAATGGTGTCTCCAGCAATATTATCGCCAATTAAAAGGTTTAGTGCTAAAGCATCGTTAGAAATTAACTTTGAAGTTGCCGATTTTAATACTTTTAGTTGCACTTTTGCCCAGTCAAAATCACCTTTGTAATACGAAGTTTGTGCAATTTTAAGTCGTGCTATTTGTGCTACAAAACTACTACGCAAATCCTCGGTTTGTGCTTGTGTGTAAGTAATTAAGGCTTCGTTATATTTGCCTATAAAAACTAAAATATCGGCTAGTTGTATTTTTAATAAACCTCTTTTGTAGGAGTTTGAGGCAACTTTTTTGGCTTCCTTTAAAACCTTTATAGCTTCTGTTGGTTTATTTAATTGAAATGCTAAAAAATTCGCATACAATTTTTTTACAGAAATGGTTAAACTACCTGAACCGTATTCTGAAAAAATTGCTTGAAAATCGGAATCGATTATTACCAAATCGGCATCAGATGTTGCTTTTTTAATAGAAATTTTTAACAAATATTCTTTTGCTTGTAAAATTTGTTCTCGATCTAAAGTATGTGTAATAACGTAGTTAAATGCTTCTGAACTGGTTTCGTAATCCGTGTTTTCAAAACTGTTTACTGCTAAATCAAAAATAGGATATAAAGAGCCATTTTCACGAATATGAATTGCTTTTTGCTGTATAAATGCTTTATGGAATTCTTTTTGCTTCATGTACATCCAACTAAGGAGGTTGTTCCATGCTGTGTTTGGATTGTTTTGACTTCGTTTTAACAGTAATTTTCTAAAGGTTTTATTGTAGGTGTTTTCGCCATCATCGGTTATGAATTTTCCGATATATCGCTGTATGGTTGTGTAGTAATTTTTATTTCGGTCAACAAGATTTAAATACGAATTAAACATATTTTCAATATCGCCTTTTTCACCATAAATTTGGGCAATATACAAATCGTAATTTGCTTTTGGATTTTTATGTATTGCATCCTTGTATATTTGTAAAGCAGTATCTAACATCCCGTTATCTTGAAATGCTCTTGCAACCATTCGTACATTTCGTGTATCTGTTTTTACTTTTTCAATAGTAATTTGATATAAGGAATCTGCTTTTTTATCTTGATTTTTAAAATGGTAATTTTTTCCTAATTCTATATTTAGATAAATTTGTTTTGGAAAATTTTTAAGTTGATCTAGTAATAATTTTTCAGCTTCTTGATAGTTTTTAGCTTCTTGATAACACGTAATTAAATATTTAAAATAGGTGGTATTTCGTTTATTTTTTTGATATAATTTTTTATAAATACTAGCTGCTTTTAAGTATTCTCCTTTTCGAAAATATTCGTAAGCCATTTGCGTATTTTGTGCAGATAGGCTAAAATAAGAAAAGAAAAAAAGTACTAAAAAAAGCTTTTTCATGTGTTGTTTTTTATGGTTTAATTTAGAATTTGATTATACTATAAATAAGATTCAAAAATTATTCCAAATGTACGGCAAATTTATGTAATGGAATAAGGTCGTTTAAAACAAAGTTTTAAACGACCTTAAATTATACTTCACAATCGTATTACAATTCTAAAAAAAGCGTAATTTTATTTTTCTACTTTTAAAAAGTCTTTTATAATTTTTTCTAATTGTGGCTTTGGCAATGCTCCTTGTGCCATTTGTGGAGCTTCATCCATCGGACAAAAAAGCATACTAGGAATACTTCGTATTGCAAAAGCAGCTGCAAGTTCTTGTTCTACTTCGGTGTCAATTTTATAAACTTTTAGTTTTCCTTCGTAGTCTTCGGATAATTGTTCTAAAATCGGAGCTACCATTTTACAAGGACCACACCAATCGGCATAAAAGTCAATAATACAAGGTACATCACCTTCGTATTTCCATTCTTTATTCTTTTCGTAATTAAAAACTTTTTCTAAAAACGATTCTTTATTTAATAATTCTGTCATTTTATTTTTTTTAAGGTGTAAATTTACAACTTATTAGTCGGCAAAAAGACTAAAAATTTACATTTTTACACGTAACAAAAGTTACTTATACCGAAAAATTCACCATTTTAATTAAAATTAGGTAAATCAAACTATTAAAACACTTGCTATACAATATCCAAAGTTTAACCCGAAAAATTCATACATTTTCTATTACAAAGCCAAACTACCTGCTATAATTGAAAATGCTCAAAATTTATTTAGCTCAGAATTGGGCTACAATTATTTCACTAAAAAATTCCTGC
>CAMZLT010000187.1 GCA_947311745.1 uncultured Flavobacteriaceae bacterium
ACCTATAAATTAAATTACGAGAATAAAACACCTACCATAACGCTTAAAAATATTGATAAAAATAAATCCATTACATATAAAATAAATATACTAACTAACCTTTAATTAGTAAAATAAATTATGAAATTAAACATCCAAGAAAACAGCATAGATTTAGAGGAGTTAAAAAAAACACTAACAAATCATTTCAGTGATAAATACACGGTAAAAATGAAAGGAAAATACGTTATTGCAGTTGCAAAAACAAAAATAATCGGAGCAAATGTTGTTCCGCTAAAAAACAAAATTATTATAACTGGAGGGTTTCCAAGTTTATCTGTTCATATTATTTTTACTCTATTATTTATTGTACTAGGAGTTTTAATTCCACTTATATTTTACTGGTTTCTATTACACAATAAAATGAAATAAATCGAAACAGAAGTTGCTAATTTTATCAAAAAAGAATATTCACAAATCATTATAAATCCATAAATCATGAAAAATTATTTAATTACATTATTAAGCGTTATCGTTTTAATTAGCTGTGCTAGTGAAAACGAACAAAAAGTTTTAGACCAAATTGCAACTATTTATCATGCAGAAGTTGCATACTCAAAAGGTTTTCATACCAATAAAAACCGAAAATCCATAACAAATTTCACTATTAAAGTTAGCGATTGTAAAATGCTAGATACCATGAAATTTAGCCAAGCATCGACAAATATGGCACGAATTGCATATCATAATTTTACCGAAAAAGAAAAGAAAAAATACGATGAAATAAATGTTCAATTTATAAAAGACAAAGATACTTCTTTCTTTTCTTATGATAAAAATTTATTAAATCGTATAGACAAAAAAGCTGCTACAGCTATTGCATTTTCAGAAAATTTAAAAAATCATAATTTTTCAAAATTAGATAAATTAATAGATAAAAAATACATTAAAAGAACATCTTTTGGTTCAGACATGAAAAAATATATTATTAGTTTGGAAAAAAACAGAGGTAAAATAAGTGGGTATCAATTGTACAAAATTGGTAAAACACGAGATAATAATGCAAAAATAGATATGATACGATACGTGGGAGAATTGCAATTTTCAAATGGAGTAAAAACTGCTTATTTTGTAAACATCAATATCTTAGAAGGGAAAGATAAAATAGTTGGTTACAAATTGGATTAATTAATTTAATTGTAGTTTTTAAAACCGTAAATTGATTTTTGCGGTTTTTTTTATACTTTTACCAAAACAAATCTTATGAAAATTACATTTTTAGGACACGCTTCATTACTTATTGAAATTGACGGAATAAACATTGTAGTAGATCCGTTTATTACAGGCAATGAAAAGGCAAAGCACATAGATATCAATTCGCTTAAAGCAGATTATATTTTAGTAACACATGCACATCAAGATCATGTTTTAGATGCTGAAAAAATCGCCAAAAACACTGGTGCTAAAATAGTTTCAAATTTTGAAATTGTAAATCACTATAATGCTTTAGGTATAGAAGGGCATCCTATGAATCACGGTGGAAGTTGGCAGTTTGATTTTGGCAAATTAAGCATGACAAACGCAATACATACCAGTTCTTTTGCCGATGGCTCGTATGGTGGAAGTCCTGCTGGTTTTATTCTTGAAACAGCTAAAAAAACTATTTATATTGCTGGGGATACTGCTTTAACAATGGATATGAAACTTATTCCGTTACAATGTAAACTAGATTTGGCAATCTTACCAATTGGTGATAATTTTACCATGGGAATTGATACTGCAATACATGCTTCGGATTTTATCGAATGCAATAAAATACTTGGCTACCACTTTGATACTTTTGGCTATATTGAAATTAACCACAAGGATGCTATCGCTAAATTTAAGGCAAAAAATAAAAATTTAATACTATTAAATATTGGCGAGTCGTTAGAAGTTTAATACTTTTTGTTAATCAATTGCTTGAGAAATTTTAGTTCGCAATTGTCGTTTATAGTCATCTTCTAACCATTTTACATAATTACGTGTATTTTTTATAATACAAAAAGAATATTGTTTTACACGATGTTTAATATCTTCATCTAAAAGTTTCATTAGTGTCCATGCATCAAAAACATCTTCGCTATTCTCCACACAAATTTTAACATGCTGCTCTAGAGAATTATCTAAAGCAGTTTTAGATTTTAATCCTAATTTCAAAACTTTATCATATTCGGCTTTAATATCGAAAGACACCTCTTTAGATTTAGCAAATTGTTTGCGAATATCATCAGGCATTTGATATACAAAATTACGTTCTAAATCCTCATCATTTGCAATATTTTCTAAGAAATAATTTGGAGCTCTAAAAATTTGATGCCAATCTACATCGGCAGTCCAAGGACCAAAACGAGCGATATTGTTTCCTAAATCAATTAAATTGAATGATTTTTTACTACCAAGCACACGAGATCCACGACCAATCATTTGAAAATACAAAGCCAATGATTTGGTAGCACGATTCATTATAATAGTTTCGATTGTTGGTTCGTCAAAACCCGTAGTTAAAATACCTACAGAAGTAAGAATTGCACCTGGTGTGTTTTTAAACCACTCTAAAATCTCTTTACGTTCTTGTTTTCCAACGGTGCTATCTAAGTTTTTCACATTATACCCTGCTTCTTTAAAAGTGTCATACACATACCATGAAGTTCGGATTCCATTGTTAAAAATTAAGGTTTTTGTTCCTTTTGCTACTTGTTCGTAAGCAGCTAAAAGTTTGCTTTGCATTAGTTGGTTAATATATAACTCTTCGGATGACTTTACGGTATAATCACCATTCATACCAACTTTTAAAGAGGTTAACCCTACATTAAAAGTATGAGGAATTGCTTCTGCTAAAAATCCACTTTTTATTAATGAACTTATTGATTCACCAACTAAAAGTTCATGATAAATATCTTTCATTGGTGTTTCCATATTAGAACTTAACGGAGTTGCCGTTACCCCTAAAATGAAACATTTTTCAAAATATTTAAATAATTTTCTAAATGAATTATAATGTGCTTCATCAATAATAACTAAACCAATATCTTTTAACTCAATTTTTTCTTCTTTAAGTCGATTGTTTAGGGTTTCTACCATTGCCACAAAACACATATATTTATCTTGATCGGGTAATTCTTTAACCTCGCTATTAATCACTTTATTTTTCACATTAAATTCAGTAAGCATTTTTGAAGTTTGCTTATACAATTCTACTCTATGCGTTAAAATAATTACTTTTTTATTATATTTTTCGATATAACGTCGTGCTATTTCTGAAAAAATCACCGTTTTTCCTCCACCAGTTGGCAATTGATATACCATATTATAATAATCTGGTAATTCTTCAATTTTACCTAAAATAGCTTGTAAGGCTCTTTGCTGATAATCGTAAAGTGTTTTAGTGCTATTTTTTGAAACTACATCTGTCATTTTAAACCCCCTTTTTTAGTTTTGTGATTCTGCAAATTTACACACTTTATTAAGTTATTACAGCACAAATTAACATTTATTTTATTTTTTTATCAATAATTACTATTTAGCCTAAGAATAAACTTAGAACGATATATATAAGGTTGTTTGATATAAAATCCTCTTTACATTTTATTACTTATGTCTTTTATCATTTGGTGAATATCCAAACTCTGATTTGAATGTTTTACTAAACCAACTTGGATTAGCAAAACCTGTTTTATAGCATATTTCAGCACTACTCAATTCGGTTGTTTCGAGTAATTCTTTGGCTCTTTTCAAGCGAATTTTTCTAATAAAAATTGCTGTTGATGTATTGGTTAGTGCTTTTAATTTTCGGTATAATTGCGATTCACTTAGAAATAATTCACGGCTTAATGCTGCTGCATTAAATTTTTCATTTTCAATATTTTCATTTACTATTTTGATGATATTTATAATAAAATCATCATTTATAGCCATATTTTCTTGGCAATTTTCTTTTTTTTGTATTTCTTTTTGAGAAATTTCTAAAGAACTAATATCTTTATATTTAAGTTGTAAAGTCTTTCGTATAGCAATTAATCGTTCCATTCGTATAAGCAATTCCTCTTTATTAAAAGGTTTCGTAAGGTAAGCATCGGCTCCTAATTTTAATCCTGATAATTTATCATCTTCAGCTGTCTTTGCGGTAAGTAATATTACAGGGATGTGATTTGTCTTGATATCCTCTTTTATTTCTTGACATAATTCAAATCCGTTTTTTTCAGGCATCATAATATCACTGACAATAATATCAGGTATATGTTTTAGAGCTAATTCCACACCAAGCATACCATTATTTGCATATAAAATTTGATATTTTTCGGATAAACACATTTTTATATAAGTAGCAACATCATCGTTATCCTCTACAATTAAACAAATTGGCAAATCTATATCTAAATTAAATTCGGTAATTTGTTTAATTTTTTTTGTACTAGATTTTGGTTTTTCTACGTTTTTTTCACTTTCAATTGGAGCTTCATTTTTAATTGGTAGTAATATGGTTAGTCTTGTTCCTTTATTTAATTCACTTTTTACTTGTATTTCACCATCCATTAATTTAACCAATTCTTTCGTAAGAGCCAAACCAATTCCTGTACCATCGTATTTATTGTTTTCGTTATTTTCAGCTTGATAGAACCGATCAAAGATAAAAGGTAAATTTTCTGAAGATATTCCAATACCAGAATCCTTTACTTTAATAATTAAATACGCTTGATCTTTTTTTATTTTTTGCTTTACATGCACGACAATTTTATCGTTTTCATTACAAAATTTAATGGCATTAGAAATTAAATTAGATAAAATTTGTGTGATTTTATTTTTATCAAAATCCATTATAACTTCATCTATTTCGTTATAAAAAATTAGATCAATATTTTTTTCTTTTGCGTAAGAATGAAAGCTTTCGGTAAGATATTTTAAATGAATAATAATGTTACTTTGCTCAAGGTTTAAATTTAACTTACCTTTTTCAAGTTTAGATAAATCTAAAATTTGATTGACTAAACTAAGCAAACTTTTACTATTTCGTTCAATCATTTCTATCGGATTAGCAATGTCAATTTTAGTTTGTTTTACACGTTCTTTTATCGATTCTGCCATACCTAAAATCACTGTAATTGGTGTTCGGAATTCATGTGTAATATTTGTGTATAATTTTGTTTTTAAGCTGTTTATTTCTCGCAAACGATTCACTTCTTGCAGTTCTAATTTTCGTTGTAATTGAAAACGATAGAAAAGGTACACACCTCCTAAAACCAATAAAGTGTAAAATAAAATTGCTAACGTACTATAATACCAAGGTGGTGAAACGGATAATTTTATTTCTAATGGTTTTTTATTCCAAATACTATTTTTTGTTTTTCCTTGTACTTGAATGGTGTAATTTCCTGCGAATAAATTTAGTAAATGAATTTCTTTTTTATTGCCTAAACTATTCCAATTTTCATCATTAGGTATTAATTTATACAAAAAATCATTATTTTTAACAGGATTAAAATCAAAATCCGTAAAAGAAATACTGGTAGGAAATTGGTTGTATTTTAAGTTAATTTGATTACTTTTTGTAATACTTTGTTGTAAAATATTATCATCTATAATTGGATTTATTTTTTCACCCTTTATTTTTAGTGTTGTAAATTTTAAATTACCTTCCTTATACAAATTCTTTATTTTGTTAGGATTGAAATAATCTACACCTTTTGTACCTCCAAAATATAGAATATTGTTGTCATTATATTTTGCTCCTAAATTAAATTCGGTACTTTTAAGACCATCCTTTTTTGAAAAATTAACAAAACTTGCATCTTTTTTATTAAACTGAAATAATCCTGCATTGGTAGCTAACCATAATTTTTTATCTCTATCCTCTAAAATAGAATAAATTACAGTATTACTTAAACCTTCTTTTTTTCCAAAATAAGTAAATTCATTAGTCTTTGGATGAAATAAATGCAAACCATCATCTGTCCCAATCCACAATTCATTATCCGAATCTAAAAAACTTGTAAGTACTCCATTTGTATGCAAACTATTTTTATTCAGCGAACTTTTATACGTTGTAATTTTTGCATGCTCATACGTATTATCAAGTACCAATTTATTCAAACCATTTTCTGTAGCAATCCAATAATTAGCATCAAAATCTTGTAATATGCTAAAGGTATAATCCGAACTAATACTATTTTTATCTAAATCTTGGTGTGTAAAACGCTGAAAAGTAAAAATTCCTTTTTCTAAATCACCAGTAAAACGATTAATGCCTCCACCATACGTACAAATCCAAATTTGATTATTTTTATCTAAATATACACTTCTAGTTTTATTATGACTCAATGATTTTGGGTCGTTTGGATCGTTATATATTGTGGTAATAACTGGTGTTTTCGGATCAAAATTTTCTAGATTTAAAATCGAAACACCTTTTGTTGTTGCAAGCCAAAGATTATTCTTATCATCTTTACAAATTCCTCGTATTACATTGTATGCTAATTGATTATTAGTATTTTCTTTAGTTATCATTGTACTATTTCCTAAATTATCAATACAATTTAAACCTTTTCTAGTACCAATTAAAAGATAGTTTTCTAATTTATAAATTGAATAGATATGATTATTATTTAATGCAATTTTTGTCTTAGTGGTATAGTTTTTAAAAACAGCTTCGTCTAAAGAAAGAACATCTAATTTATTAGTACCAATCCATAATTTATTTTTATCAAATAAAACAGAGTATACACGATTTGAAGTAATAGAGTTTAAATTATTGGCATCGCCTTTATAATTTTTAATTGCTCTGAATTTATTAGTTCTGTAATTAAAATCAGAAGCGGCTACCAATCCATTATCCGTTGCTATATAAAATGTATTATCTTGTATAACTATTTCATTAATGGATGGGCTTTTTATAGTTGCCGAAATTCTGATAAAATTATTTTTATTATTTTGTTTATCAAATAAATACAAACCGCTTTCTGTACCAACCCATAATTTCGTTTCTAAATTAAAAAAAGAAGTTATTGCGTTTGAATTTTCAAAATTTATTTTTTTAACACTAGATATATTTTCAAAATTTAGCACATAGATTTCTCCATTTTTAGTACCTATATAAAAGAAACTTCCATTTATTTTAGAAATGGATGTTATACGTTTATTTTTTAAAATTGGTATCTCTAATTTAGAGATACGTATTTCTTTTCCTTTTTTCGTTATTTTTAAAATTCCTTCTTTTAAAAAACTAGCATAAATGGTATTTTTATCTATTTTAGTAAGACCAGTACAAAATTTATAGCTATTATTTAATGTATAAAATACATCCGTATCTTTATCATAATAACAAATTCCTTTATTTTTAGTATTAATCCAAATAGTTTTATTGTTTTCTAAAAGATGGATAATATTGTTTCCTGAAATAGTATATTTATTTTCAGAATCATGAAAAAATGTTTCAAAAGCATTGCCATCAAAACGATTTAAACCATCTTGGGTGCCAATCCACAAAAAACCATCCGAATCCTTTATAAAACACTGTACACTCTCTTGTGAAAGACCTTGTTCTAATCCATAATGATAAAAATTACTTTCTTGTGAAAAAAGCAAAAAAGGAAGTAATAAAAAGAGGAGTTTTAAAAATTTCATTCATACAATTTTATGTAAAAATAGATTTTTCTAATATAGTTAACAAATATTTTAAAAAAAATACACTTTATTTACTTAAATACATTTTCCTACGAGCATACAAATCATAAAATTTATCATCTTTTAAATCATCAATAAATAAGATTGATTCTCCTGTTGATTTCATTTCTGGTCCTAAATTTTTATTTACATTTGGGAATTTATCAAACGAAAAAACAGGTTGTTTTATAGCAAAACCTTCTAATTGTGGGGTGAAATTAAAATCGCTAACTTTATTTTCACCAAGCATTACTTTGGTTGCAAAATTCACATAAGGTTCTTTGTAAGCTTTTGAAATAAATGGAACAGTTCTCGATGCTCTAGGATTTGCTTCAATAATATAAACAATATCCTCTTTTATTGCAAACTGAATGTTTATTAGTCCAACTGTTTTAAGAGCAACAGCTATTTTTTTGGTATGATCTTTTATTTGTTGCATAACAAATTCGCCTAAATTAAACGGAGGAAGGGTTGCATTCGAATCGCCAGAATGTACACCACAAGGTTCAATATGCTCCATAACACCAATAATATACACGTTTTCGCCATCGCAAATAGCATCGGCTTCGGCTTCAATTGCACCATCCAAATAGTGATCTAACAGCAATACATTATTTGGTATTTTTCGTAAAATATCTACTACATGCTCTTCTAATTCTTGTTTGTTAATTACAATTTTCATTCCTTGTCCTCCAAGCACATAACTTGGTCTTACTAAAATTGGAAAATCTAATTTATCTGCAATTTTAAGAGCTTCGTTAGCGTTGGTTGCAGTTCCGAATTCAGGATATGGAATATTTAATTTTTTCAATAACGTTGAAAAACGACCTCTATCTTCGGCTAAATCCAAGGCATCATAACTTGTTCCTAAAATTTTAATATTATATTTTTCTAATTTTTCAGCAAGTTTTAAAGCAGTTTGTCCTCCTAATTGTACGATTACCCCTTCTGGTTTTTCATGTTGAATAATATCGTAAATGTGTTCCCAAAACACAGGCTCAAAATATAATTTATCCGCTATATCAAAATCGGTAGAAACTGTTTCTGGATTACAATTAATCATAATAGTTTCATAACCACATTCTTTTGCTGCAAGCACACCATGCACACAACAATAATCAAACTCAATCCCTTGTCCTATTCGGTTTGGACCAGAACCCAAGATAATTACTTTTTTTTTATCGGAAGCAATAGATTCGGTTTCGTAATATTTTTTGCCGGTTTTAGAAATTTTATTTTCAAAAGTAGAATAATAATAAGGTGTTTCAGCAGGAAATTCTGCGGCACAGGTATCTACAATTTTATAAACTCGCTGTACATCTAATTCTTTTCGTTTGTTGTAAACATGACTCTCCAAACAACCAAGCATATGTGCAATTTGTCTATCACCATAGCCATTTTGTTTGGCCTTCAACAAAAGATCTTTTGGTAAATTTTCTAAGGTATATGAAGATATTTCCGTTTCTAAAAGGTGTAATTTTTCATATTGTTTTAAAAACCAAGTATCTATTTTTGTAATTTCATTAATTTTATCTAAAGAAATTCCTGCTTGAATTGCATCATAAATAACAAAAACTCTATCCCAACTTGGATTTTTAAGTTTATCAATTATCACATCGTATCTTTTATATCCTTTACCATCGGCACCAATTCCGTTTCGTTTAATTTCTAAAGATTGTGTTGCTTTGTGTAATGCTTCTGTAAAGGATCTACCGATTCCCATAACTTCACCAACAGATTTCATTTGTAAACCTAAAGTTCGTTCGGAGCCTTCGAATTTATCAAAATTCCACCTTGGTATTTTTACAATTACATAATCTAAGGTTGGCTCAAAATAAGCGGAAGTTGTCTTAGTAATTTGATTTTTTAACTCTGTTAAGTGATAACCTAAAGCTAATTTTGTTGCCACTTTAGCAATAGGATAACCTGTCGCCTTAGATGCTAAAGCAGAAGATCTAGAAACTCTCGGATTTATTTCAATAGCAATAATATCCTCTTTTTCATCTGGGCTTACAGCAAATTGCACATTACAACCACCTGCAAAATCACCAATACTTCGCATCATATGAATGGCATAATCACGCATTCTCTGAAATGTAGTATCACTAAGTGTCATTGCGGGAGCTACGGTTATGGAATCTCCTGTATGAATTCCCATAGGATCCATATTTTCTACAGTACATATAATAATAACATTATCATTTTGATCGCGAAGTAATTCTAATTCAAATTCTTTCCAACCGATTAATGCCTTATCTATCAACACTTCATGGATTGGTGATGCTTCTAAACCTCGTTGCAACAAGGTATCAAAATCTTTTTTATCGTAAACAATAGATGCTCCTGAACCTCCAAGAGTAAACGAAGGACGTATAACCAACGGAAAACCATACTCTTGTGCAATTTCTTTTCCCTTTAAAAAAGAAGTTGCCGTTTGACTTGGTGCTTGCGGAATACCAATTTTATTCATTAGTATTCTAAATTTTTCTCGATCTTCGGTAATTTTTATAGCATCAATATCTACACCAATCATGTTTACGTTAAAATCCTTCCAAATACCTTTATCATCTGCTTTTATACATAGATTCAATGCCGTTTGCCCTCCCATTGTTGGCAAAACAGAATCTATATTTGGATGTTTTTTAAGAATTTCAACGATAGATTTTGTGGTAAGTGGTTTTAGATACACAAAATCCGCCATTTGCGGATCTGTCATTATCGTTGCAGGATTCGAATTTATTAAAATTACTTCAATACCTTCTTCTTTAAGTGAACGAATGGATTGCGTACCCGAATAATCAAATTCACATGCTTGTCCTATAACTATTGGGCCTGAGCCAATAATTAATACCGATTTAATTGTGTTGTTTTTTGGCATTAGCTTTTGTTTGTGCAAAGATAAATTTTAGTAACACAAACAAAAACTAATTTTTCAAAACTTATTAAGAATTTATGTTAAAAAGATAAAATAAACCAATAAAGCAATTGCTACAATTAGAATACTAATAACAACATTTAATGTGCTTTTTTTATTTTTTTTTTGTTTTTTATCTATAGATTTGACGGAATTATTAGTAACTTTTTTATTTTTTTCAACAAGACCTTTTACTTCCTTATTTATTTTTTTTTTTTCGTATTAACAACACTTGGTTTTTGTACTAACTTTTTTGGTGAATCATCTTCTATATCCTCTATACCCAATGATTTTAAAGAAATTTCTAATTCCTTCGTATTAATTTCTCCTTTAATTTTATCTAATTTTTCTTTTATACTTAAATATTGATTTTTTTGTTTTTGTTTCTCTATTTCCTTAACAAGGAAATCATTTTCATTTGTAAGCTCTGCACCTTCTTGTCCTGTTAAATTTTCATTTTCTAATACAGAATCACTTCTCTTAGTTTTTTTATCAACAACATTGTCATGCAAATTAATTACACCGTTTTTTTCATCATCTAAATTTACAAGAATATCTTTCTTATTTTCTAACGCATCTATTGTATTGTTTTCCAACTCAACAGTAGAATTTAATTGCTCAGATATTTTTTTATCTGCCAGTAAACTATCAAATTGCTTATGCATATTTGATAATTCTTTTTTTAAATCTTCTAAATTTTTATCTGTAGTTCCCATAGTAATAAAATACTTTTTTATATTTTATTTGGTAAATGTATAAAAAAAAATGTACTTTTGCTTAAAAATTAATAATAATTTTATGAGAGGATTAGAAAGGATTTTAAGAAACTTGGTAGATAATACCAATTCTGAAGCAGCAGTTTTAGTAAACTCTGAAGGATTAACAATAGCTTCGGTACATGCAGAAAACGAAGATAGAGTTGCTGTAATGATTGCTTCTTTACATTCTATGGGTGAAAAATTTTCAAATGATTTAAGCAAAGGTGGCATCAATCAGTTTTACATTAAAACCGATACGGGTTATATTTTATTAAAAGATGTAAACAAAAACACTATTTTGGGTTTAATTGCAAAAGAAGATACCAAATTAGGTTTATTAATGATGTACTTAGACGCTTCTGTAAAAGAAATATCTAGTATTTTAAATGATGACAGTACTTTAGATTTAAACGTTAGATCGATTATTTAAACATTTTTCCAAATCACTAATTATTTTTTTCATAATTTTTTATGAATGTTTTGTCGTGCTTTTTTTTAACTAAAATAAAAACCAGATGTTACATCAAATAACCAAACAAATTCTATCCGAATTACCAGATCAAACCAAACTAAACAATGAAGATATACAAGTGCTAAAAAGAAATAAAGAGTTTGTTTTTTCTTTGGCAAATGTACTAGTAAAGGATTTTTACGACGCTTTATTTGGTAATGATGCAACCAAAGCAATATTCAAACCTGGTGAACGAGAAATTCGTGAAAAATCTTTAGGAATGTGGATGGTTAAAACCATTGAAGGAAAATTTGATTTGGATTATTGGTCATGGCAAACTTTTGTAGGAATTTTACACGTAAAACGTCGTGTTACCAACAATATGATGATTGTAATGATGGGAAGAGTAACCGATATTATTATTACACAAGCAGTCCTGAAATTACCTACCGAAGAAGCATTAGCTCTAAAAACTGCATGGATTAAATTTGCAAATACAACGTTATCTTTAATTGCCGAAGCGTACCATATTTTCTACATGAAAGCTGTGAGTAACGTTACGGGAATGAATCAAAATTTATTAAACAATGCGGTAAAAGTTGAAATTGATAATCTAGTAGATCAAAACAAAAAATTTAGAATTTAACTTTTTCAAAGAAATCGAATATTTTTTATTAAATCTTGCTTTAATTCAGTATTTAGCATTTTAATTATCTCCTCTTTTCTATACGTATATTCTTGTCGTAATGTAGAAGATAATAAGGATATTGTCAACAAATTTTTATTAAATTTTACGTTAGTAGTATATGTCCAAGCTCCTTCACCCATAACATTACGCCAAGCATTTTTGATTTCTATTTGATGAATACCTTGCTCTAATTTATTTTTTTTAAGCATTTTTTCAATAATATCTCCAATAGAATTTAGATTATGGTAGTTCATAGAATTTTATTTTACACGTATTAACAAAGATAAGCTATAATTCAAAAAAATTGTACTCTTGATTACTTTTTTTTAGAATATTTTCAGTTCTATTTCGGTGCGTATCGGTAATAAATATTTGGCCAAAAGTGTCTTTATTTACTAAATCAATAAGTTTTGAGACACGACTTTCGTCTAATTTATCAAAAATATCATCTAACAATAATATTGGTTTCTTACCACTTGTTTCTTTAATAAAATCAAACTGTGCCAATTTTAAAGCAATTAAAAAGGATTTTTGTTGTCCTTGCGAACCGTATTTTTTTATAGGATAATCATCAATTTTAAAAATCAAATCATCTTTGTGAACACCGTGCGAAGTATGTTGCAAAATTCTATCTTTTTGCGTATTATTTTTTAATAATTCATCAAATTTAGCATTGTGCAATTGCGATTTATATTCTAAATCTACCATTTCCGTTCCGCTAGAGATATTTTGATACCTCGTTTTAAAAATAGGAATAAATTTTTCTAAAAAAGCACTTCTTTTTACAAAAATAGCTTCTCCTAACGGAATAATTTGTTCGTTATATACCTCAAGATTTAAAGCATCAAAGGTGTGATTTGCGGCAAAATACTTCAATAAAGAATTTCTTTGTGAAATTAATTTGTTATATTTAAGTAATTCTTGCAAAAAAGAATTGTCTAATTGTGCGATAACACTATCCATAAATTTACGTCTAGTATCGCTACCTTCAATAATTAAATTACTGTCGTATGGCGAAATAATTACCAACGGAATTGTACCAATATGACTGGACAATTTTTCGTATAATTTACCATTTTTTTTAATGATTTTTTTATAGCCTTTTTTAAGACTACAATGTATATTAATATCTTTACTATCATTATTATACAATCCCTCAATTACAAAAAAATCTTGTTGATGCTTTATGTGTTGTGCTGCAATATTATTAAAATATCCTTTAGTAAAAGATAGGTAATAAATTGCTTCTAAAACATTTGTTTTTCCAACACCATTATTACCAGTAAAGCAATTAATTTTTGTACTGAAATCAAATTCTGCAACGGCAAAATTTTTATAATTTATAAGATTTATTTTTTTTAGAATCATAACTTATTGCAAAAAAACAAAAATTACCTGATTAATACACCTCCTTTTTAAATAAAAATTATATTTTTGCACTTCGTAAATTAAAATTATTATGGCAACCTATAAAAAAAGAGGAAATAAAATTAGAAAACCAAAAGTAGATGATACTATTGCAGATTTAGAACAAGTTGAATTTGATGGAGAATCTACAACTAAAGAGGTATTTGACGCATTAGATGTTACAGCAAGTAAATCCGAAGAATGGTTAGAAAAAAATCAAAAAGCTATTTTTACAGTTTTAGGAATTGTTTTAATCGGTATTTTAGCATATGTTGGCTATACTAGATTCATCCAAGCACCTAAAGAAATAAAAGCAGCAGATGATTTTGCCTATGCAAAAAGTTTATTTTTCGAAGCTGATAAAGCTACACAAAATATAGATTCCCTATATACTATTGCTTTAAATGGTAAAGATAATAAATTTGGTTTATTAGATATTACAAAAGAATATTCCGGCACAAAAGCAGGTAATTTAGCAAATTATATGGCAGGAATCGCATATACTAATATGAATGACTACAAAAACGCCATTGCATACTTACAAAAATTTGAAGCAGATGATGCTGCTTTAGGTCCAATTGCAACTGGTAAAATTGGTGATGCTTTTTCAGATTTAGAACAACTAAACGAAGCTTTTGACTATTATAGTAAAGCTGCTAAAATGGTAGATAACGAAGTTACTACTCCTTTATATTTATTCAAAGCGGCAAGTACAGCTATGGAGTTAAAAAAATACGATCAAGCATTAAAAATGTTTAGCGAAATTAAAGAAAAATATCCTAATGCGGATGAAGCAAAACGAATTGATTTATACATTAATCAAGCAAAATACGCTTCTAAATAATATCGTCAAAATATGGCAACGACCGATTTATCTTATTACGATAAAACAACCATCCCAAACGCTAAAGAACTTAGGTTTGGGATTGTTGTTTCTGAATGGAATGCAGACATAACCGAAAACCTTTTTAAAGGAACAAAAGAAACTCTATTAGACTGTGGTGCTTTGCCTGGAAATATTATTCGTAAAAATGTTCCTGGCAGTTTTGAACTAGTATTTGGTGCAAAAAAACTAATCCAACAATTTAATAATTCCGATTTAGATGCAATAATTGTAATTGGTAATGTAATTCAAGGCGAAACCAAACATTTTGACTTTGTTTGTCAAGGCGTAACACAAGGAATTAAAGATTTGAATGTTTTATATAATATTCCTGTTATTTTTTGTGTTTTAACCGATGATAACAAACAACAATCTATAGACAGATCTGGAGGAAAACATGGCAACAAAGGAACAGAAGCAGCTATCACAGCAATAAAAATGGCTGAATTTTAAGACTTTTCTATACATTTGAAAAAATTCAATCATGACAAAAGACCTTTCCAAAATTCAAAACATTTTAATAGCTCTCTTAAAAAAACATATTGGTGATTTAAAAATTACTAAAAACACCAACGATAATTTTGAAGTTTCAGGAACTATTGAAGCTATGCAAGGTAAAAAAAAGGTAAACGGAATTTATTTTGCTAGTATTGTTCCAAAACCTAAAGACATACGTTTCTATTTTTTTCCAATTTATACACATAAAAACGAAATTGGCGAATTACCTGATAATTTAAAAAAATGCTTAAAAGGCAAATCTTGTTTTCATGTCAAATATATGGATGTAGATTTACAAGGAAATTTTCAAAAAATGATTGATAAGGGAGTTCAAATTTTCAAAAAAAGCGGTTTATTGAAAAAATAATACTTTTTATCGATAGCTTAACAACCAAATTATTCTGTATATTTGTAGATAATTTAAAAATAAATGGCTCGTAAATTATTCAAATTAAGAAAAAATAAACGGTTTTATTACATGCCTCGCTTCTATCAAGGGACAGAGCAAGGGAATGTCTATGACATACAATCAAAATTTGATATTAAAAACAGAGAACTAAACTATAACGATTTTAAAGGACAATGGTCACAAGCCAGAGTAGATTCGCGAACACGTGATAATGCAGGAATAAACTATAGAATTTTTATAATTATTGCAATTTTAACTTTTATAGTATTGTGGATTTTAGATTTTGATTTATCTATTTTTTCAAAACAATAATGGCAGATATTATTCAATTACTTCCAGACCATGTTGCTAATCAAATTGCAGCAGGTGAAGTGGTACAACGACCAGCATCCGTTGTTAAAGAATTACTCGAAAATGCTATTGATGCCAAAGCAGATTCCATAAAGTTAATTATAAAAAATGCAGGTAAATCTCTAATTCAAGTAATTGACAACGGAATTGGCATGAGCCAAACCGATGCTCGTTTATCTTTTGAAAGGCATGCAACTTCTAAAATTCAATCTGCAAACGATTTATTTAACTTACAAACTAAAGGATTTCGTGGCGAAGCTCTAGCTAGCATAGCTGCAATTGCACAAGTGGAACTCAAAACTAAACAAGAAAATCAAGATCTTGGTGTTTTAATTAAAATTGAAGGAAGCGAACTAATCACTCAAGAAATCGTATCGACAACCAAAGGAACAAGTATTGCAGTTAAAAATTTATTTTACAACATTCCTGCTAGACGAAATTTTCTAAAATCCGATACCGTAGAAACGCGTCATATTATCGACGAATTTCAACGTGTAGCCTTAGCTCATCCTGATATTGCCTTTTCTTTAATACACAATGATAATGAAATTTATCATTTAAAAAACGAAAATTTACGCCAACGAATTGTAGGAATATTTGGCAAAAAAATTGACGACAAATTAGTTCCGATTTCCGAAACTACCGATTTAGTATCCATTAAAGGTTTTGTAACCAACCCTAAATACGCAAAAAAGAAAAGAGGCGAACAATTTTTCTTTGCCAACAATCGTTTTATCAAGAGTAATTACCTAAATCACGCAGTGTTAAACGCCTACGACGGTTTGTTAGCCCCTAAATATTTCCCTTCGTATTTCATTTACATGGAAGTAGATCCAAGCACTATTGACATTAATATTCATCCAACAAAAACCGAAGTGAAATTTGAAAACGAATCCGCAATTTATTCGTTTATTCGTGCAACGGTAAAACATAGTTTAGGACAATATAACATAGCACCTGCTTTAGATTTTAATCGCGATGAAAACTTAGATATTCCGTATAACTATGCAAATTCAACAAAAAAAGAAACACCAAGCATAACGGTAAATCCAAATTTTAATCCGTTTAAAACGGAAGGAACTTCTAGTAAATCTACCTTTACTCCAACCAAACAAACCCAAAATTGGGAAGCATTATACACCGAAATAGAACCAAAAACTATTGAGGACATTCCTGTAATAATTGAAAGTAATTTTGAACAAACTTCTTTATTTACAGAAACGGAAATACAAAAAGCAAACAAAACCTACCAACTACAAGGAAAGTATATTATTAGCAGTCTCAAAAACAGCATGTTAGTAGTAAAACAAAATTTAGCACACCAACGAATTATTTATGAAGAATTACTCGAAAAATTTGCAAAAACCAAAAATTTAAGTCAAATTTTATTAATTCCGATAGAAATTGAATTTGCTAAACACGATGTTGCTATTTTATTCGAAAACAAAAGCGAGTTAGAAGAAATTGGCTTTCAATTTCAAGAATTCACCAGTAAAGGAATTATTATAAAAGCAATCCCTACATTGATAAAACAAACCGAAGTACTGTCTATTTTAGAGGAAATTATAGACAATAGTAAATTAGAAATTCCAAAAGAGTCACCAAGCCAATTAAATTACTTTTGTAAAGTAATTGCAAAAAATACTGCAATTAAAACAGGTCAATTATTAAATAACAAAGAGCAAGAGCGAATTATAGATAAATTATTTTCGTGCAAAGAACCAAACTATGCTCCAAATGGCAAAGAAATATTCATTCATTTACCTTTAGAGGAAATCGAAAAAAAATTCCATTAATATGATAAAAACTACCGAAACTGTTAAACATTTAATAATTATTAATGTATTATTTTTTGTAGCCGCATTAGTTTTTAAAGAGCCTTTTTACGATATTTTTGCCATGCACTTTATAAAAAGTGACTTATTTAAACCTTGGCAAATTATTACGCATATGTTTATGCATGGTGGCGAAATGCACATTTTGTTCAATATGCTTGGTTTATGGATGTTTGGTAGTGCTGTTGAGAATATGATTGGTCAAAAAAAGTTTTTAATTCTTTATTTTGTATCTGGATTAGGAGCAGTTTTCTTTTCACAAGCAATAGATTATATTCAATTTAACTCTATTTATAACGAACTAACAAAAATAGGCGTTTCAAAACAAGAGATTATGCAAATAATTCAAACAAATGAAGTAAGTAACGTCATTTTAGAAAATATTTCAAAAGGCAAATTAATCACACTAATGACTATTTATTTTAAATCTTTAGTCGGAGCTTCTGGTGCTTTATATGGTGTCATGGTTGCCTTTGGTGTATTACAACCACGAGCAAAAATGGGCTTATTATTTTTACCAATTATGATTGAAGCACGTTATTTCATTCCGTTATTATTATTAGGAGATATCTTTTTTGGTATATTCGGAACAACAAATATTGGTCATTTTGCACATGTTGGAGGAGCAATTGCAGGATTTCTACTAATATTAAAGCTAAAAAAACATACGTTCACACGATGGAATTAAAAAAATATTGTAAAAAGTTTGTTAAATTAATAAATAATTCCATACATTTGTACCTAACAGTAACTTAAAATATTTTTTGCCTATAGAATAATTCTACTTTTTAAAACAAAATATACAACAACTAAAAAAGGAGAATTATGCAAAAAAGAAAACTGCAAGACGCTGTATTGGTA
>CAMZLT010000188.1 GCA_947311745.1 uncultured Flavobacteriaceae bacterium
AATATTTATAGCAACCGTTCCTTTTACTAAGCGATAGATGTAATACATTAATATTGCAACAAGTACAATATCTAACACATCTAAAAAACTAAAGTCTAAAAAATCTAACATATTGGTAAAATTACAAATAAAGAAGTAATAATTTATAAATCAATTAAAAAATATATTCTGTTTTTGATATGGTACGTTTTTCTTTTTGTAAAGCTGCTTTTACTTGCATATAATTTTGAAAGGACAAAGTACCTTTAAATGCTATTTGTAAAATTTTATTTTTAAACGTTTCTTTAGTTGTAAAATTAGGATTTTCAACGGTTATCAAAATAGTATCCGAAAGTGCTTTAAATTTTGGTAAATTTACTTTTTTAGTTATTTTGTAGGTAATAGAATCTATTTGATAAAAGTTTAATTTATCAGTATTTGCATTTGCATACGAAAAATAATTATTTGTACCTTCTGTTTTGTGCGGTGATTTTTCGTTGTGTTTACGAATCATTTTCGTAACGGTTGGAAACACTTCGGATATTGGTAAGTTTTTGTCGATATTAAAAAGCCAATGTGTGGATGAAATTCTATTATTTTGGTTTAGATTTAATTTTCCATTTTCATTAAAGAACCAAATGGATGAATAATTTTCCATTTTTTCTTTACCATTTAAGGGTACTTTAGGGAGTTTAACACCTTTTTTTTTGCAAGAGATTACTATGCTTACTAATACGATTGCGATAAATATTTTTTTCATTGTTTGTTTTTGTTTTTTAATTTTCATTAGATAGAAAGAAAGCGAATTCCTATTTAATAGAATTATTTTTTTTAGAGCCGATTTTTTCTAAGGTAAATATTACTAAAAACCCCATAATTGCAAGAAAAATTGCAAGTAATAATTGGTTTTCTCCTGAAAAAGAAAAAGGCGAAATGCTTTTTTGTAAGAGCGGTACTTTAACACCTTTTGAATTGGTATACCAAGATAGGGTTTCTTTCCATGGCCAAATTTTGTTTAAAGAACCAATGATAAAACCTGTTAAAACAGCAAGTGTTAGGTCTTCGTATTTTGAAAAAAGCCATTTTAAAAATTTAGCAAACGACAATAAACCGATAATTGCTCCAAAACCTAAAAGTGCTATTTTTTTAATATCAAAAGTATGAATTGCTTCTAGGGCAGGTTTATAAGCTCCGAGTAAAAGTAAAATAAAAGCACCTGAAATCCCTGGTAAAATCATGGCACAAATTGCTAAAGCACCAGCAAAAATTAAAAACAAATCGGAATTATTACTTCCCATTGGTGGTATGATAGTGATGTAATATGCAGCGATAATTCCTATAATGAGACTTATGATATTGGTAATATGCCATTTTTTAATTTGTTTACCAACAATAAAAATACTTGCGATTACTAAACCAAAAAAGAACGACCAAATCAAAATAGGTTTGTGTTCTATCAACCATTTAAAAACCTTGGCAAGTGAAAGCACGCTAATAGCAATCCCTAATAGTAGGCTTACTAAAAAACCGCCGTTGATTGCTTTGAATGCAGCTTTAACACCATCTTTTCGTAGTATCTTTAAAGTAGTTAAATTTACAGAATTTATACTATCGATTAACTCTTGATAAATGCCAGAAATAAAAGCAATTGTTCCTCCAGAAACACCAGGAACGACATCTGCTGCACCCATTGCTAAACCTTTAAAACCAATGGTTAAGTATTCTTTAAGACCTCTTTGCATTACTTAAATTTTTCGATTAATTCAATAACTTCTGCGGTTTTGTAAATATTTGGAAAAAGGGTTTTAAAAATACCCAGTTCGTCAACGTTTAATTTTAAGGCATTTTCTAAATAAAGAAATGCCTCTTTATTTTTTTTGATTAAGAAAAATAAACCACTTAATCTAAAAAGTATTTCTACGGAATTAGATTGTTCTTTTTTTAAAAGTTGTAAATAATCTATAGCCAATTGGTATTCGCCAATAAAATGAAGCACATCGCAAAGCATTAAAACTACTTTTGGATTTTTTTCGCCAAGTGAAATGGAATTCTCAAAGGCATCGATCGCTTCTTCGTAAAAACCTAATTTCATCGAAATTTCGGCATACCTATTACTAATATCAATATTGTTTTCGTTAATTTCTACTGCTTTTTTAATGTAAGATCGTGCTTTTTCAATTTCTTTTTTTTGAAGTAATAATTCCGTTAAGGCAAGCCAAGCATAATCTAATAACGGATCTTCATCCACTGCTTTTAAAAAATATTCCACTGCTTTGTTTGTATTGTTTAAATGGTTGTAACAATTTGCAATTTGTACAAAAACAACAGCACTAGGGTCTTCTAATTCTAAGGTTTTATGAAAATTATCAATAGCAAGTTGGTATTCTTTAAGGGTTTCTAAAACTTTTGCTTTTTCAAAGTATGCTCCAGAAAATTGATCGTCAATTAAAATAGAATAATTAAAAGCTCTAACTGCTTGATTGTATTGACCTGTTTTGTTATAAAACATACCTAATTGATGCCAAGCAAATTCGTTATATGGATTTTCGTCAATAAACGCATTTAAAAAATCAACAGCTTCTGTGTATTCTTCGTTTATTTCATAGCAATAAATGGTATTATACAGAGCAGAATAATCCTCATTATCTAAATCTAAACAAGCTTTAAAATGTTCTTTTGCTTGTGTAAAATCCTCTATAAAAAGATGTTCCATTCCTAATAAATGGTGTACATCTGCTAAATCATGGGTGTATTTTAAAGCAATTTGTAGTTGTTTTATAGATTCAAGATGTTTATTTTTTTTAGAAAAAATTACCGCTTTTTGAATATAAATTTCTGCATAAGTGGGTTCAATAGCTTCTAAATGTTGTAGTAATTTTTCAGCTTCTTTAATTTTATCCTCTAATAAAAGTAATTCTACTTTAACGATTTTTAGTCTAGTAGAATCTGGGTGTTGGTTTAAACTTAGTGAAATTGCTTTTTTTGCCAAGCTGATTTTACCAAGATCTAAATAGTGAATAATAATATTTTCAAATTCCTCAGAATCAAAAAATAAGACTTTATTTGATTTTAGCATTTTCTCAAATTTTGAAAGTGCTAAGTGGTTTTTGTTTTCTGAAAATTCCATCATAATCCAAATCATTTTATAAGCGAAAGATACGTATATGTTCGTTTTTCTTTTGATTTTAATTAGCTTACTTCTTAACAATTTAGTTAACATTATGTAGTGTTTTTTTATGTACAATAATTAATGTAAATTGCGACCGAAAACAAACTAAATAATATGATGCAAAAAATCTTACTTTCCCAAAAAGAGATACATATTATTTTACATCGTTTGGCTTGTCAACTTATCGAAAATCATTCCGATTTTAAGGATACTGTTTTAATAGGATTACAGCCTAGAGGTGTATTTTTTGCAAAAAAATTAATAGATATTTTAGTAAAAGATTATAAAGTTAAAAGTCTAAAATACGGTCAGTTAGATATTACGTTTTATCGCGATGATTTTAGGAGAAGGGACGAGCCAATTCAAGCAAATGAAACTAAAATTGATTTTATTATAGAGAATAAAAATGTTGTTTTGATTGATGATGTTTTGTTTTCTGGCAGAAGTATTCGTGCTGCATTAACGGCTTTACAAGCTTTTGGTAGACCAAAAAAAATAGAATTATTAGTGTTTATTGATCGTAGATTTAGTAGGAGTTTGCCAATCCAGCCAACCTATAAAGGACGACAAGTAGATGCAATTAATTCTGAAAAAGTAAAAGTTATTTGGGATGAGAACAACAAAAAAGACACCGTTTATCTTGTAAACACTAAAGAAAAATGAAACAGTTAAGTGTACAACATTTATTGGGAATTAAGTACTTAAAAAAGGAGGATATTACTCTCATTTTTGAAACAGCAAATCATTTTAAAGAAGTAATTAATCGTCCGATAAAAAAAGTACCTTCTTTACGAGATATAACTATTGCTAATTTATTTTTTGAAAACTCTACTCGTACAAAACTATCGTTTGAATTAGCCGAAAAACGACTTTCAGCAGATGTTATTAACTTTTCGGCAAGTCAGTCTTCCGTTAAGAAAGGCGAAACTTTAATTGATACCGTTAACAATATCCTTGCAATGAAAGTAGATATTGTAGTGATGCGACATTCTGATGTAGGAGCAGGTGTTTTTCTATCCAAACACGTTAATGCAAAAATAATTAATGCAGGTGATGGAGCACACGAACATCCTACACAAGCTTTACTAGATACGTATTCTATTAAAGAAAAATTGGGAACAGTTTCTAATAAAAAAGTAGTAATAATTGGGGATATTTTACATTCGCGAGTTGCATTATCTAATATATATGCTTTGCAATTATTAGGAGCGGAAGTCATGGTTTGCGGACCGCTTTCGTTAATTCCTAAGCATATAAAAAGTCTTGGAGTACAGGTGGAAACTAACATAAAAAAAGCATTAGAATGGTGTGATGTAGCAAATGTATTGCGTGTACAAAACGAAAGAATGGATGCATCGTATTTTCCTAGTACACGAGAGTACACACAACTTTTTGGCATAAACCTTGAATTGTTAAATAGTATCAACAAAGATATTGTTATTATGCATCCAGGACCTATAAATCGTGGCGTTGAAATTACTAGCGATGTTGCAGATTCTGATAAATCTATTATATTAAACCAAGTAGAAAATGGTGTTGCAATACGAATGGCAATAATCTATTTATTAGCACAACAAATTAAAAAATAATGAATTATAAAGTAATAAAACCAACAATAATTGATGTAAAATCCTTAACGGAAGCTATTTCAGAAAATTTAAAATATAATTTAATTTTAGATATTGCAGAATTACCCATTTCTGAAAAAGAAATAAAAGAATTATATAATTTTCACACAAAAAATAACACTAATGGCACATCTTTTGTTGTAATTAATAGAGAAATATCCTTGGATAATTTACCTGATGGATTAAATATCGTTCCGACTTTTCAAGAAGCAACCGATTTGATTGATTTAGAGGAAATGATGCGTGATTTAGGGTAAATTGCTATAAAATCGTTTTATATATAGATGCGAAATTTTATTTACATACTGTTCTTTTTAGTTTCTATTTTTGGTTTTTCACAAAAATCAGAAAATAGTATTTCTGTGCAAAATAAGGAGCTTAGCACTGTGAATATATATCCAAATCCAGTAAAAAATAAAGCAACTATTGTTTTTACAAGTGCTAGTAAACAAAAAGTTACTTTTACAGTTACCAGTATTGTAGGTAAAGTAGTTTATTCTGAAAAAATCACAGCAATTTTAGGTAAGAATTCTATTTCTTTTTTTAGGCATAGACTTCCTGAAGGAATTTATTTTTACACACTTAAAACAGATGATTTTTCAATTTCAAAAAAGATGGTTTTAGAATGAGTATAAAACTAACTATTTTAGGATGTCATTCTGCTACACCAAGAACCAATTCGCATACAACAGCACAATTTTTAGAAATTAACACTAAAAATTTTTTAATTGATTGTGGTGAAGGAACGCAAGTACAATTACGAAAATACAAACTGAAATTTTCTAAAATTGAACGAATTTTTATTTCGCATTTGCATGGTGATCATTTTTTTGGATTGGTAGGATTAATTTCTACTTTTGCATTATTAGGTCGAGAAAAAGATTTACATATTTATGGTCCGAAAGGCATAAAAGAAATAATAGTTTTACAATTAAAATATTCAAAATCTTGGACTAATTTCAACTTGTATTTTCACGAATTAACATCTAAAAAATCCGAATTAATTTTCGAAGACGATAAAGTAACTGTACATACAATTCCGCTTAAACATCGTGTATATACAAACGGATTTCTATTTAAAGAAAAACTTGCCGAACGAAAATTAAACATTTCCGAAGTTTCTAAAATAAAAGAAATAGAAATTTGCGATTATCAAAACCTGAAAAACGGTAAAGATTACACGCTTAAAAATGGTACAATTATAAAAAATGAAAACTTAACATTTGCACCATTACCAGCTTTAAATTATGCATTTTGTAGCGATACTATGTATCAGCCACAAATTGCAGATTTACTTAAAAATGTTTCGCTGTTATATCACGAATCTACTTTTTTAAAAGATAAAGAACACTTATGTGATACTACCATGCATAGTACCGCAGAACAAGCTGCAAAAATAGCAAAACAAGCAAATGTTGGAGAATTAATTCTAGGTCATTTTTCAAGTAGATACGGAAATTTAGATGCATTTATAAACGAAGCAAAGCCATTTTTTAATAATGTGCAACTTGCAGAAGCAGGAAAAGTATTTGAATTAAAAAATGCAGAAAATAAAAAATTAGTAAAATCCCATTCGCAATAAAACTAAAGTACAAGCAATTTCTACTTCAATACCATTTTTTTCTAAAATTGCATAAAATTCAGGGTTTTCCGTTCCTGGATTAAAAATTACTCGTTTTGGATTCAAATTTATAATATATTGATAATAATCTTGTTGTCTTTTTGCATTTAAGTATAATGTTACAGTATGGATATCTTTAAAAGAAATTTTTTCTGTTTCTATAAGAATATGTTTAATTTTTCCTTTTCGTAACCCTACAGCAACAGTTTCAATATCTTTTTCGGTTAGTCTGTGTATTGCTATGTTAGAGTAACGCTTTGATTTTAAGGATGCTCCGAGTACTAGAGTTTTTTTTTGCATAATATTTTTATATATGGTAAAGTTTAGTAATTTAGCAGTTACAAATTTAGATAAAATTGATTATGAGGGAACTAATAATAATTATTTTTATCAGTTGTTCGTTATTTGTATTTGCAAACTCAGCACCAACTGGTAATGTTTCAGGTATTGTAATAGATTCTATTACAAAAGAAAAAATAGAATACGTTTCTATTTCGTTAAAAAAAGATGGTAAAATAATTTCAGGTGTACTAACCGATAAAAAAGGAAATTTTAAAATTTCGGAAATCCCATTGGATTCGTATATTTTAGAAATTAGTTTTATGGGATTTGTTACGCAATCTAAAAAAATAAAACTGTCTAAAGAAAAACATAAAATAAATATCGGTGTTATAGCATTAAAAGAAGATGTTACAGAATTAGAAGCTGTTGAAATTCGAGCAGAAACGACTTCCGTCATAGAAAAAATAGATAAAAAAGTAATTGTAGTTGGTAATGATTTATTAGCCTCAGGTTCAAGTGCTTTAGAAATATTAGATAATTTGCCGTCTATAGATGTAAATGCTGACGGAAAAGTAAGTTATCGTGGCAACGAAAATGTAATGATTTATCTAGATGGAAAACCAACATCAATAAGTTCTGAAAATCTTTTAGAGCAAATACCTGCAAATACTATTAAAGAAATTGAATTGATTTCAAACCCTTCGGCAAGGTATAATCCTGAAGGAATTGGCGGAATTATTAATATTGTACTAAATAAAAATGCAAATTTAGGTTTTAACGGTAACCTTTCTTCAGGAATTGCTTTTCGAAAAGAATATAGTACTAGAAGTTCGGTTAACCTGAATTTTAAAAAAGGAAAAATTAACGTATTTGGAAATTTTGGATATTCCGATCAAAAACGAAATAGAGAAGGATTTTTTAAATACGATTTTAATAATGCACTAAACCAATACGATGTTAGAACTGTAAAACCATCCAAATTAATTAAATTAGGAATGGATTTTAGAATGAATAAAAAAAATACTTTTTCGATTTATACACATCAAAATTACTCAAATAGTGTTAAAAGATACGAATCGCAAATTACTGAACCAGTAGATGTTTTTAATGTGAATACCGATTATTCTTTTAAAAATAAAGTGCAGATATATAATTTTAATTATAAAGTAGAATTTGATAAACCAACACATAATTTAGAATTTGAAGTAAATTTTGACAACAGTATTATTGATCAAAACGATGCAAGTACAGACGATTTACATACAACTTCCGCTTTAACCAATTACCAAGATAAAATTGAGGTGAAACGAGATTTTACCATTTTTAATTTAGATTACGCAAATAAATTAGATAACGGAATGTACTTAGAAATAGGAGCAGAGACTAGAATACGAAAGACTGACAATAAAAAACAAACCAACCAATTAAATTTAAGTCCAAAATCCCTTTTTGAATACGACAGAAACGAATATTCATTTTATACAACAGTGCATAAAAAACTAAGTGATAAATTTTCTGTAAAACTAGGAGCTAGGATTGAGTATTTTAAATCGAAATCTTTTTTAGATGGTAATTTCGTGCATAAAGATAATTACACAACATTATACCCTTCAGCCTACCTTACTTATAAAAACAACAAAAAAAATATATTTAAAATAGGATATAGTAAACATGTACAACGACCAAGTTTATTGCAGTTAAATCCAACTAATGTATGGAGTTCTTATACAATGTCTTTGGTTGGAAATCCTGAATTAATACCAGTTTTTACCGATTATTTTGAGTTTAATTATATTCGAAAATTTAAAAAAGGAACATTTCAAATTGTGCCATATTACCAAGTAACACATAATTGGATTTCGCAAAGTTTATCGCAAGATCCAAATAATCCAGATAAATTGCTTTTATCTTACGACAATGCCGATAAAACGATTATTTATGCTTTTGAAACGGAATTCATTTATAAAATTGCAAAATTTTGGCGAATTAATTTTGGCACGTACTATTCCAGTATAGAACATAAAGGAGTTGTTGAAAATCAAAAAATAGCAGCTAGTGTAAACGGAATGCGATTTACCTTATCGCAAAATTTTACCGTTACAAAAAAACTAAAAATATCCGTTTTAGGTAAATATTACGGAAAAAGCAGGTTTATTCAAATTACAAAAGAGCCCTTTTCAAGGGTAGATATTGCTTCTCGTTATCGTTTTTTAAATAATAAAGGAAGTTTAAGTCTTAAATTTGTAGATATTTTTAACACCATGGATCAAGGATTTTATGCTACTGTACCATATCGTTTTAACGGAGCAACTACAACAGATGCACAAAGTGTTTACATAGGATTTTCTTATAAATTTGGCTCTAGTAAAATAAAAAACAGAAGACGAAAACGACACGAAAAACAAGAAATGGGTAATGGTGGTTTTTAATTTATTTTAGATGATAGTATACACTATATTCATGAAATACTCCGAGTTATTTATTAAATAAAGCAATATCCATTTACTTTTTTAGAGATAATTTTTTATATTGCACCCTTACAAATAATAATTCACTAAAATTATGAAGAAAAAATTCGTATTAATATTGTTAAGTTTTTCACCAATGTTAAGTTTTGCACAAGAAAGTATTTCTGATAAAATCGATAGTACATTCAAATTTTTAACCGGTTGGTTTGTAGATTTAATATTTTATGCAATACCGTTTACCGATACGATTCAAATTCCTTGGGTATTATTGGTTTTACTTGGTGGAGCATTATTTTTCACATTCCGTTTTAAATTTGCACAAGTACGATTATTAGGCACTTCTATCAAAGTAGTACAAGGTAAATACGATCATTTAGATCATCACACCGCAGATAAAGCATTTGGTGATACCACAGAGGGAGGTGATGTTTTTGAAACAATAGCATCAGAAGGTGCAGATGGCGAAGTATCCCATTTTCAAGCTTTAACAGCAGCATTGTCTGCAACCGTTGGTTTAGGTAATATTGCAGGGGTAGCCGTAGCATTATCTATTGGTGGACCAGGAGCAACTTTTTGGATGATTCTTGCAGGATTATTAGGAATGGCATCAAAATTTGCAGAATGTACCTTAGGTGTAAAATACCGAGATGTTGATGAAAACGGAGTAGTATACGGAGGACCAATGTACTATTTAACAAAAGGCCTTAAAGAAAAAGGAATGGCAGGATTTGGAAAAGTTTTAGCTATTTTCTTTGCTATAATGGTAGTTGGTGGTTCTTTTGGAGGAGGAAATATGTTTCAAGCAAACCAAGCTTCAGCACAATTTGTAAAATTATTCAATTTAACAAACGAAAATGCAGGAATGTATTTTGGTATGTTAATGGCAGTAATTGTTGCCGTTGTAATTATCGGAGGTATTAAAAGAATTGCTTCTGTAACCGAAAAAATAGTGCCTTTTATGGCAATTATGTATGTAGGAGCAGCTTTAATTATAATTTTTATGAATGTATCTTTAGTGCCGCAAGCTTTTAGTGATATTTTTAGCGAAGCTTTTACAGGTCAAGGAATTGCAGGTGGATTTATAGGTGTAATTATTCAAGGTTTTAAAAGAGGTACATTTTCAAACGAAGCAGGTGTCGGATCCGCAGCAATTGCACATTCTGCTGTAAAGACAAAATATCCAGCATCTGAAGGTATCGTTGCATTATTAGAACCGTTTATAGATACGGTTGTAATTTGTACTATGACAGCTTTAGTATTAGTAATTACAAATTTAAAAGCCTCTGCTGCAGGAATGCCTTTATTCGAATACGGAACAGAAGTAAAGCAAGGAGTAGAATTGACGGCAACAGCTTTTGATTCTGTAATTCCGCATTTTTCTATTGCATTGACTATTGCAGTAATTTTATTTGCATTCTCAACTATGATTTCTTGGTCTTATTATGGCATGCAAGGTTGGAAATTTTTATTCGGACACAGTAAAAAAATAGACTTAGTATATAAGTTTTTATTCTTGATATTTGTGGTAATTGGAGCTACAATTAAATTAGGTTCCGTTCTTAATTTTTCAGACGCAATGATTTTTGCAATGGTTGTACCAAATATGATTGGTGTAATTATTTTATCACCAAAAATTACTGAAGAATTAAACAAATATCTAAAGGCTATAAAATCTAAATAGCATAAATTATTATTATAATGGATACAAAATCCCATTTCTTACAGTTTAATAAAAAACAAAGAAATGGGATTTTGTATTTAACTATATTAATACTAAGCTTACAAATAACATATTATTTAGTAGATTTTAATGCTGATAACACTTATGATTTAACAACAAAGGAAGTACAAGCTTTTCAAAAAGAAATAGATTCTTTAAAAGCAATTGAACTAGAAAAAAGAAAAACTAAAATATATTATTTCAACCCAAATTTTTTAAGCGATTATAAAGCTTCAAAACTAGGAATGTCTATTGACGAAATTGACCGTCTTTTTGCTTTTAGAAAACAAAATAAGTATGTAAATTCCGCAAAAGAATTCCAAAAAATAACAAAAATAAGCGATAGTTTACTTGCTAAAATCTCACCATTTTTTAAATTCCCAAAATGGGTAAATAAAACAAAAGATTACACTAAAACGACAGTCTATTCAAATAAAAACATCAATCAAGTAACCGCTTTAGACCTAGAAAAAATAAACGGAATAGGTACAGTATTATCCAACCGAATCGTGAAATTTAGAAACACTATTGGCGGTTTTAGCTCAAAGTCACAAATTTTAAAAGTGTATGGTTTAAAACCCGAAGTTGTTAATCGTATATTGAAACATTATTCTTTACCAAAAAATAATTCTGATTTTAAAGAAAGAGAAACAATTCCTTTAAAAGATATAAATACTGCAACAGCTACCGATTTGCAAAAAATAAACGGAATAGGCGAAAAATTATCTACACGAATACTTAAATACAGAAAACAATTAGGAGGTTTTATGTTTACCGATCAATTAAATGAAGTTTATGGTTTAAAACCAGAAGTAATTCAGAAACTATTAAAAGAATTTAAGATAATATCCAAACCAAAAATTACAAAATTAAACATTAATGAAGCTACATTTAAGCAAGTTTTACACCTTCCGTATATCGATTACGAATTGACAAAAAAAATTTTTAACTATCGAGATGAATTTGCCGAAATTCAGTCTTTAGAAGAATTAAAAAAAATAGAAGGTTTCCCAATAGATAAATATGATAGAATAATTCTATATTTGTCCACCGAAT
Organism: uncultured Flavobacteriaceae bacterium; assembly: GCA_947311745.1. Taxonomy (GTDB): domain Bacteria; phylum Bacteroidota; class Bacteroidia; order Flavobacteriales; family Flavobacteriaceae; genus S010-17. The sequence continues at coordinate 11,924 of CAMZLT010000188.1, forward strand.
AATAAAAATATTGTCAAGCATATTTTTTGACAAGAAATAACATATTAAAATAGTATTATGTATTTTACTGAAGAACACGAAAATTTTAGAACAAGTTTTAAAGAATTTTTACAAAAAGAAGTAGTTCCTTTTGTAGATAAATGGGAAAAAGAAGGGAAAGTTCCAAGTTCTATTTATAAAAAATTTGGTGAAATGGGATATTTCGGATTGGTATATCCAGAAAAATATGGAGGACTAGACTTAGATTTATTTTATACTACAATATTTTTAGAAGAATTACAAAAAGTAAATTCAGGTGGTTTTGCAGCTGCAATGTGGGCTCATAATTATTTAGCTATGACACATTTAAAAGCAGAAGGCTCTGAAAAAATTAAGCAAAACTATCTTGCACCAAGTATAGAGGGAAATAAAATAGGATGTTTATGTATTACAGAACCATTTGGAGGTTCGGATGTAGCAGGAATGCGAACAACAGCTATTAAAAAAAATGACACCTATATTATAAATGGCTCAAAAACATTTATAACAAATGGTGTGTATAGCGATTATTTAGTTGTCGCAGCAAAAACCGACCCTTCCGAAAAACATCGTGGAATAAGTATTTTTTTAGTAGATAGAAATACAAAAGGAATAACTTCTACAAAACTAGATAAATTAGGTTGGAGGGCATCTGATACTGCAGAGATTGCTTTTGATAATGTAAGCATACCTGCTTCCAATTTAATGGGTGAAGAAGGAAAAGGATTTGGATATATTATGCAACATTTTGCTTTAGAACGAGTAATTATGGGAATTAATGCACATGCAAGGGCAGAATTTGCCCTAGATTACACCATTCAATATATGTCCGAAAGAGAAGCCTTTGGAAAAAAAATAAATCAATTTCAAGCATTGCGACACAAAATTGCAGAAATGGCTAGTGAAATTGAAATGGCAAAAGAATTTAATTATTCTATTGTAAATAAACTTAATAAAGGCATGTATGTGGTTAAAGAAGCTACAATGTCAAAATTATTAAGCACTAAAATTGCCGATGAAGTTATCTATAATTGTTTACAATTTTTAGGAGGATATGGTTATATGGAAGATTATCCGTTAGCAAGACTGTTACGAGATAGTAGAATTGGACCTATCGGAGGAGGAACTTCAGAAATACTTAAAGAAGTAATTGCAAAAATGATAATCGACAAAAAAGCATATAAAAAGACAACCTAAGTACCCTATATTATTCAGATAAATTTTTAAAGATATAACGTTTAGTATGTTGAAAAATAAAAAAATAAAAAAATAAATACTTGAAGTATTGTTAAATAAAAAATAATTCATACATTTGCAAACTCTTAAAAATAGGGGTTTGTCAAATTTTGACGAATTAAAATAAATTAAAAATAAACAATTAGTATGCCTACTATTCAACAATTAGTAAGAAAAGGAAGAATCAAAACGATCAAGAAGAATAAATCGGCGGCTTTAAAGTCATGTCCTCAACGTAGAGGAGTGTGTACACGTGTTTATACTACAACACCAAAAAAACCTAACTCAGCAATGCGTAAAGTTGCAAGGGTAAGATTAACAAATGGTAATGAAGTAAACGCATACATTCCAGGAGAAGGACATAACTTACAAGAGCACTCGATAGTATTGGTCAGAGGTGGAAGAGTAAAAGATTTACCAGGGGTTAAATATCACATCGTTCGTGGTGCGTTAGATACTGCTGGAGTTGAAGGTCGAACTCAAAGACGTTCTAAATACGGAACAAAAAGACCTAAAAAATAAATCTATAATGTAAAGACGTAAAATGTTACGTCTCAACGTAAAGACGCAAAATGTTGCGTCTCTTAAAACTTAAACGTAATGAGAAAAAGAGTAGCAAAGAAAAGAATTTTATTACCAGATCCAAAGTTTGGCGATCAATTGGTAACACGATTCGTAAACAACATGATGCTTCACGGAAAAAAATCCGTAGCATTTAAAGTATTTTATGATGCATTAGATATCGTAGAATCAAAAAAAGCAGAAGGTGAAGAGAAAACTTCATTAGAAATATGGAAAGATGCATTATCTAACGTTATGCCACACGTAGAAGTACGTAGTCGTAGAGTTGGTGGTGCAACCTATCAAATTCCAATGCCAATTAGAGCAGATAGAAAAGTTTCTATGGCTATTAAATGGTTAATTCTTTATGCACGTAAGCGTAATGAAAAATCAATGGCTCAGCGTTTAGCAGCTGAAGTTATAGCAGCAGCTAAAGAAGAAGGAGCAGCAGTTAAGAAAAGAATTGACGTACACAAAATGGCGGAAGCTAATAAAGCATTTTCTCATTTTAGAGTATAAATAATATTATAATGGCAAGAGATTTAAAATTCACAAGAAATATTGGTATTGCTGCACATATTGATGCAGGAAAAACCACAACAACCGAACGTATTCTTTATTATACAGGAGTTTCTCATAAAATTGGTGAAGTACACGATGGTGCTGCAACAATGGATTGGATGGAGCAAGAGCAAGAAAGAGGTATTACAATTACTTCTGCTGCAACTACTTGTACTTGGAATTTCCCTACAAAAGATGGAAAAGCACTTCCAGGTGAAACAAAAGGATACCACTTTAATATTATTGATACTCCTGGTCACGTTGATTTTACCGTTGAGGTAAACCGTTCTTTACGTGTATTAGACGGTTTAGTATTCTTATTTAGTGCTGTGGATGGTGTAGAACCACAATCAGAAACTAACTGGAGACTAGCAGATAACTATAAAGTGCCAAGAATTGGTTTTGTAAATAAAATGGACAGACAAGGTGCTGACTTTTTAAATGTAAACCAACAAGTTCGTGATATGCTACGTTCAAATGCTGTACCTATCGTATTACCTATTGGTGATGAAGCCGACTTTAAAGGTGTAGTTGATTTAGTGAAAAATCAAGCAATTATATGGAATGAAGAGGATATGGGAGCAACCTACGAGGTTATCGATATTCCTGAGGATATGGTTGATGATGTAAAAAAATATAGAGCAGAATTAATCGAAGCAGTAGCTGAGTATGATGAAGCCTTGTTAGAAAAATTCTTTGAAGACGAAGATTCTATTACAGAAGACGAAGTACATGCAGCTTTAAGAGCAGCAGTTATGGATATGGCAATCATACCTATGATTTGTGGTTCGGCATTTAAAAATAAAGGAGTTCAATTTTTGTTGGATGCAGTTTGTAGATATTTACCTTCTCCGTTAGATAAAGATAATATTGAAGGTACAAATCCAAAAACTGGAGATAAAGAAGTAAGAAGACCAGATGTAAAAGATCCTTTTGCAGCTTTAGCATTTAAAATTGCAACCGATCCTTTTGTTGGTCGTTTGGCATTTTTCCGTACCTATTCAGGTAGATTAGATGCAGGTTCTTATATTTTAAATAATAGAACAAATAAAAAAGAGCGTATCTCAAGAATTTATCAAATGCACGCAAACAAGCAAAATGCAATTGATTATATCGAAGCAGGAGATATTGGAGCAGCTGTTGGTTTTAAAGATATCCGTACAGGAGACACTTTATCCGATTTGGATAACCCAATCGTTTTAGAAAGTATGGACTTTCCTGCACCAGTAATTGGTATCGCAGTTGAACCAAAAACAAAAGCAGATGTTGAAAAAATGGGTATAGCTATCGGTAAATTAGCCGAAGAAGATCCAACCTTCCAAGTTAAAACGGATGAAGCTTCTGGGCAAACAATAATATCAGGAATGGGTGAATTACACTTAGATATTATTATTGACAGAATGAAACGTGAATTTAAAGTTGAGGTTAACGTAGGTGAACCACAAGTTGAATATAAAGAAGCTGTAACTAAAACCGCAGGTCATAGAGAAGTCTATAAAAAGCAATCTGGTGGACGTGGTAAATTTGGTGATATTGTTTTTGAATTAGGACCTGTAGATGAAGATTTTGAAGGTGATGGACTACAATTTGAAAATAAAGTTAAAGGAGGAAACGTACCTAAAGAATTTATACCAGCAGTTGAAAAAGGATTTACACAAGCAATGGCAAATGGACCATTAGCAGGTTTCGTAGTAGATTCTATGAAAGTTACGTTGTTAGACGGTTCTTACCATCCTGTAGATTCAGATGCATTATCTTTTGAATTGGCAGCTAAATTAGGTTTTAAATCTGTAGCAAATAGTGCGGGTGCTGTAATCATGGAGCCTTTAATGAAAATTGAGGTGGTAACTCCAGAGGAATATATGGGTGATATTGTTGGTGATTTAAACAGACGTAGAGGTCAAGTTAATGATATGAGTGATAGAAACGGAGCTAAAGTTATAAAAGCATTAGTGCCTTTATCAAATATGTTTGGTTATGTAACTACATTACGAACTTTATCCTCTGGTAGAGCAACTTCAACGATGGAATTTGATCATTATGAGGAAACACCATCAAACATATCAGAAGAAGTAATAGCAAAAGCAAAAGGATAATTTACTAAATTATAAATTATGAGTCATAAAGTTAGAATAAAATTAAAATCTTACGATTACAATTTAGTAGATAAGTCTGCTGAGAAAATCGTTAAAACTGTAAAAAGTACAGGAGCAGTTGTAAATGGACCAATTCCATTGCCAACACGTAAAAAAATATTTACGGTATTACGTTCTCCACACGTTAATAAAAAATCAAGAGAACAATTTCAGTTAAGTGCTTATAAAAGATTAATTGATATTTACAGTTCATCCTCTAAAACAATTGACGCTTTAATGAAACTTGAATTACCAAGTGGAGTAGAAGTAGAGATTAAAGTTTAATAGAGATTAGCTTTAGTAAAGCAAACATGTCCTAAGCGATTGGCTAAGGAAAAACGGAAAAAATATTTTAGGGCTAAAATATTTTTAGCCCTAATTTTTAAATAAAAATGTGCTGTTGCAATCAACAGAAAAATTAATTATTAATAACGATTGGCGGTTTATTTTTTAAATCAAAAATCAAAAATCAAAAACAAATGTCTGGGTTAATAGGTAAAAAAATAGGAATGACTAGCATTTTTGACGAAAACGGAAAAAATATCCCGTGTACAGTCTTAGAAGTTGGTCCTTGTGTAGTTACCCAAGTCAGAACCTTAGAAGTTGACGGTTATGAAGCTGTACAACTTGGTTTCGATGACAAAAAAGAAAAGCAGACTACGAAAGCTTTAAAAGGTCACTTTAAAAAAGCTGGAACAGTTGCTAAAAAACAAGTTGTTGAGTTCAAAGGTTTTGATTCGGAGTACAAATTAGGAGATGTAATAACAGTAGATCACTTTGAAGAAGGTGAATTTGTAGATGTTACAGGAACTTCTAAAGGTAAAGGTTTTCAAGGTGTAGTAAAAAGACACGGTTTCGGTGGGGTTGGTCAAGCAACACACGGGCAACATAACAGATTAAGAGCTCCAGGTTCTATCGGGGCAGCATCATATCCTGCAAGAGTATTTAAAGGAATGAGAATGGCTGGTAGAATGGGTGGTGATACTGTAAAAGTTCAAAACCTAAGAGTTTTAAAAGTGGTAGCAGATAAAAACATATTAGTTGTTAAAGGTGCAGTACCAGGTCATAAAAATTCATACGTAACAATTCAAAAATAATGAAAGTAGCTGTAGTAGATATCAACGGGAAAAATACTGGAAGAAGTGTTGAGCTTTCAGATGCTGTTTTTGGAATAGAACCAAATGAACATGCTATTTATTTAGATGTTAAACAACATTTAGCAAATAAAAGACAAGGTACTCATAAAGCTAAAGAAAGAGCTGAAATCACGGGAAGTACAAGAAA